>CAMWIF010000178.1 GCA_947174225.1 uncultured Porphyromonadaceae bacterium
GGCATAGCAGTAGGGATCCCAGGTGGCGGAGAGGTTAAGATTGAAATTCTTCACCAGGCGCAGGAGGATAGAGGTATTGATGTTACTCCAGTTCATCGAGTCGGCGGCAAAGTTGTAGCTTTGGCTGATGGAGAAGTTCTCAATCAAGGATACTTTCTTAACTCCTGTGGAGTCAGCATCGCTCTTCACTTTCATCTCCAAGTTGTTGGCGAGGCTGACAGAGACGACACCCGACTTACCCTGGGAAGTGGAACCGAAAAGACCATGGGAGAAGTAGTTGTACTTGCGTTTCTGGGGTACGCCCTGATTATCTATATAGTTATAGGAACCCCATGAGCCCCACATCGGGTCGCTGAAATCGGGAGAGCCGGATAAAGACACGGTAGGAGTAAGCACGTGGCGTATCATCTGCACCTTGTCACCCAAGAATTTCATCGGTTTCCAGAATCCGTAGATTTTGGTGTCGAAAGAGAGGGAGGCATTGAAATCGAAGACATTGTAGAATCCGTATGTGGTGTCCAACACTTCACGTGACGCCTGGGTGTCCCATTGGCGACGAATTTTGGAAGAGTACATACGGTCATTCATAGATATGGAGGGGGAGAGATTGATATATTTGAAGATGGAGAATGTGGCTGACACCGGCATAGAGTGACGCAGACCGTTTCTCCAGTCTTTTATCAGGCTTTTCTTAAAGAACTGGTCTTGCTTGGCAGTAAGTGAGTTCTGGAACTGGCCTGAATAGGAAAGACGGATTTTCTCATACCATCTCTCACCACCAACAGAGCGTTTTCTCTTGAACGGGGCTACCTGTGAAAGAGTGACGTTGAGGTTAGGAAACGAAACTGCAAGCGTGGAGTCCTGGGTGCGCTGAGAGATATTGGCTGTGGTGGAGAGACTCCACTTTGTCCCCGGGAAACGGTAGGTCATATTTACGGTGGACGACTTCGTGTTTTCCGTAAATGATGAGTTATAGTAGGAATTGAGGTCGTTACGGGTATAGCCGGAAGTTGAGAAGTTGACGGAGGCAGAGAAATTCATATTTGGATTTGCCTTCGCATCTTGCGAATGGCTCCAAATCACTTGGAAGTTCTTCTGCTGTGAGTAATCGGGGGCACCTTTTTCTCCATAGATGGTGGTAATGTATGAGAAGTCGAAGTTACCCCTGAATTTATATCGCTTTGTGTAGGAGGTATGCCCCGATACACCCCATGAACCTTTTGTGTAAAGCTCGCCACGCAGCGCGAGGTCTACATAATCGGAGAAGGCGAAATAATAGCCACCGTCGCGCAGGTAGAAACCACGGTTGTAGTCTTCACCGAAAGTCGGGAAGATAATGCCGCTGGAGTAGTCTTTGGAGAATGGGAAGTAGCCGAATGGCAGAGCGAGGGGAAGGGGCACATCAGCCACAACCATATAGAACGGACCTGTGATGACATTCTTACCCGGCTTCATACGTCCCTTAGTAATATCGACGTAGAAATGGGGATGCTCGTGGTCTTCGCAGGTAGTGTAGCGGCCGTTGGAAAAGAAGAAAGAGCCGTCTTCCATTTTCTTTGACTCTCCACCCGTGAGATAGCCCTCTCCCTGTTCGGTTATCACATCGGTGATATAGCCTCGCTCAGTCTTAAAGTTGTAGCTCATCTTCTTCGACTCATACTCATCTTTGCCATCTTTGAAAATAGGATTGCCTACCAAAGTTCCGGTAGAGTCGACAGCACCGGTGGCATAGACGGTGCTTTTATCAAGTTCCATCCTGATCTCTTCAGCGGTGAGTTTGAACGAGCCGTACTCCACGTCGGCATCACCGTAGAGATAAGTGTTATTCTGACCTACCATCACGAGGGAGTCCTTAGCTTCGAAAGTGACAGATGTCTCAAGATCAGACTTGGTTCGGTTGATTCGAGAGAGGACACTCCTTGAGGAATCCGGTGGGAGGGCGTCACCGCGACGCGCACGGTAACCTATCGAATCGGCAGCAGAGTCAGCTATAGAGTCTGGGAGAAGAGTGAGGATTGAATCGGTGGTGGAAAAAATGGAATCGTAGCTGAAAAAGGTGGTATCGCCTTTAAGAGCAACGGAGTCGGATATGAGTGAGAGGGATTCTACAGGCACAAACACAGATGCCACCGAATCTTCGGTGGTAGCGTTGGTAGCCGACAGAGGTTTCATCTGAGGGCGACCGGTCTGTCCGGCTATAATTGAGCCGATAAAGGCAAAAGCCGATATGTAAAGTAGTGGTCGTCGCTTCACGATTAGCTTGTTGATCTGATTGAAACCGTCAGTTGTCAGACATCAAAATGTTTTGTGCCGTATCGGTTTCAATATGCAACTGCAAAGTTAGCAATAAAATGTGTGGTTGACGCGAAATAAGTTTTAAAAAATTATAAAGCGAAGATAGAATGTAGTTCTAAAAAGCGTCGCAGAGAGTCGTCGCCAAACCGTTGCATCTGTTTCACAACCTTTTTGAGAGGCTTTTCTTCAGTCAGGATGCCTGATTTGGAAAAGAATTTATCGGCATAGCAAATCACCTTCTCTTCTATAGACATAGGACACATATCACGATGGGGCAGGGGGAGATTTTGACGTTCAATGTCTTCGAGTGTCAAGCCGGATCCGGTGTGACGTTCACACACGAGAGCGTGCCTGTGCAACCCGAGACTGTCGAGCATAGCCCTTCCCTCCACTCCATGGCAAATATAAGGGAGGGTTCCGTAGCAGTAGATAGCCGGGGCATCACATCTCACCACTCCTATGTCGTGGAGAAGAGCTGCCTCTCTTACAAACTGTTCGTCTGCTTCTATTCCCTTCAGACGCAGGCAATCGAGTGCCTTCCGCGCCACACATTCTGAATGTGTGGCGACGGTGGCAAGCAGTTCGGGATTGTCTTTATAATAGAGGTTGAATATTTCAGGTATATTCATTCTTTATTCAATGATTTCACACCATCCATGAGTGTCAGGCTCTTCACCGTACTGAATGGCGCGAATCTTATTATAGAGCTTAGTTGTAACGGGACCTGCCTCGCCGGTAGCGGAAATAACATACTTTTCGCCTGTGTCAAGATCGTCAATTTCCGAAACCGGTGAACAAACCGCAGCTGTACCGCAGGCAGCGATTTCCTCAAATGTGGAAAGTTCCTCAAGAGGCACATGACGCTCCTCAACTTTCATGCCGAGATCGCGTGCAAGCTGACGGAGGCTTTTATTCGTGATGGATGGAAGGATGGATTCGCTTGCAGGAGTGATATAGGTATTGTCTTTTACACCGAAGAAGTTGGCTGCTCCACATTCATCGATATATTTCTTCTCCTTAGGATCCAGATAGAGCATAACGGAGTATCCCAGTTCGTGGGCTTTCTCTCCGGCTACGAGTGAGGCGCCATAATTACCTCCGGCTTTGATGGCTCCGGTGCCTTTGGGAGCAACACGGTCGTATTCGCGGCTGAGACATACCTTGGTGGGTTTGAAACCCTCTTTGAAGTAGGGACCGACCGGAGTGACAAGGATAAGCACAAGATACTCGGTAGCGGGACTTACCCCTACTCTTGGAGTAATGCCAATTTCGAGAGGGCGTATGTAGAGGGAGGCTCCGGTGCCATAGGGAGGCACAAAACGCTCATTGAGCTTAACTACCTTTCTCACCATCTCACAGAAAAGCTCCTCCGGCATAGGCTGCATCATAAGACCTTCCGCCGATTTGATGAAGCGTTTCGCGCTTTCATCCATACGGAATACCCTTACTTTACCATCTTTGCCGCGAAAAGCCTTAAGACCTTCGAACGCCTCCTGGCCATAGTGAAGGCACGAAGCCGCTATGTGAAGCGGAATATATTCTGAGTCGGAGACTTCGATTTCGCCCCACTTTCCGTCTTTGTATGTACACCTCACATTGTAATCTGTCGTAATGTAGCTGAAGGAGAGGTTGCTCCAGTCGATTTCTGTCTCTTTCATATTAATCAGCACTTATATAAGATTGGTTAAAGTATGTTGTTTCATCATAGGGCAATTTTACATGTCAGTTCGCCCACTTTTACGATATAGACTCCGTGTGCCCCGACTGTAAGTCTTGAGGAACCGGGAGGGAGTGTCTCCGACGACACAACTCTGCCAAGTATAGTGAACACCTTTATGTCTACTTGCTTATTGCAATTTACAATAATACAGGAAGGTGCAGTCAAAATCTCTATATCCGGCTCTTTTATCACAGATTTGGCATCTACTATTTCTGTCTTGACTGTCTCCCAGGTAGCCACGCCGGCTGCTCCGCATACAGGGGATGCAGCTAACATGACAGCTAAGAGGAGGGCATATGGATGGATTTTTCTCATATTTCTTAAAAGTAGATGCCACATCTATGTGTAACATATCGAAAAATTGCCAAATTTGCAACTTGGGTGTAAAATTACAAAAAAAAAATGGAAAAGCGTTGGGCTTTCCCATTTTTTATAGATATTGTGTGCGTAAGCACGGTAAAGTAAAATTATTTACCCTCTTTCTGCATCTGCTCTTTAAGAGCCTGGAGTGCGCCAAGGTCGCCGAGAGTGGTCTTCTCGATCTGGGGAGCTGCAACAGCTTCCTCCTCACGACGAGGTTTCTTGGAAGCGGGACGTGCGGCACGAGCCTCAGCCTTGCTTGCGTCTTCAGCGATGCGGCTGTGAGAAAGGATGATGCGCTTGCTGTCTTTGTTGAACTCAATCACCTTGAAGTTGAGCTTCTCGTCGAGCTTCGCCTGTGAGCCGTCCTCTTTTACGAGGTGCTTGGGAGTAGCGAAGCCTTCTACACCATATTCAAGTGCGATTACAGCACCCTTGTCGATAACCTCGGTGATTGTGCCCTCGTGGATAGAACCAACAGTGAAGATAGTCTCGAATACATCCCAGGGATTCTCCTCAAGCTGCTTGTGGCCGAGGGAGAGACGACGATTCTCCTTGTCGATTTCAAGAACCTGAACCTCGATGTCGTTGCCTACCTGAGTGAACTCAGAGGGGTGTTTGATCTTCTTGGTCCAAGAGAGGTCGGAGATATGGATAAGACCGTCAACGCCCTCTTCAATCTCAACAAACACACCGAAGTTGGTGAAGTTGCGAACCTTTGCAGTGTGGCGTGAGCCGATAGCATATTTCTCTTCGATATTCTCCCAAGGATCTTTCTTGAGCTGCTTGATGCCGAGGCTCATCTTGCGGTCTTCGCGGTCGAGAGTGAGGACAACTGCCTCGATCTCGTCGCCAACCTTGAGGAAGTCCTGAGCGCTGCGGAGGTGCTGGCTCCAAGACATCTCAGACACGTGGATAAGACCCTCAACACCGGGCTGCACCTCAACGAATGCACCGTAGTCAGCCATAACCACTACGCGGCCCTTGATGTGGTCGCCCACTTTGATAGTCTGGTCGAGAGCATCCCAAGGATGGGGAAGGAGCTGCTTAACGCCGAGGGCAATACGCTTCTTCTCGTTGTCGAAGTCAAGGATAACGACCTTGATGTCCTGGTCAAGCTCAACCACTTCGCGGGGATCGGATACGCGGCCCCAAGAAAGGTCGGTGATATGAACGAGACCGTCAACACCGCCGAGGTCAACGAACACACCGTAAGGAGTGATGTTCTTAACCTTACCCTCAAGCACCTGACCCTTCTCCAGCTTGGAGATGATCTCACGCTTCTGGGCTTCGAGCTCAGCCTCGATGAGGGCTTTGTGTGAAACGACAACGTTCTTATATTCCTGGTTGATTTTAACAACCTTGAATTCCATTGTTTTGTCGACGAATACATCGTAGTCGCGGATAGGACGGACATCAATCTGTGAGCCGGGGAGGAATGCCTCGATGCCGAACACGTCAACGATCATGCCGCCTTTAGTGCGCGATTTAACATATCCTTTGATAATCTCGTCGTTCTCAAGAGCTTTGTTGACGCGATCCCAGCTGCGGGTCTGGCAAGCCTTCTTGTGAGAAAGACGGAGCTGGCCGTTTTTGTCTTCAAGAGCCTCGATGAATACCTCTACTTCATCGCC
>CAMWIF010000179.1 GCA_947174225.1 uncultured Porphyromonadaceae bacterium
CAATATCCCCTCACTGACTGCCCTTACCAACTATCCCCAGCAGATCTCCCCCTACCTTATATCAAATGGAAATCCCGACCTTAAAGTAGCTGAAAATTTCTTCTATGGTATCAACTTTACCTATCAAACAGGTAAATTCTCTGCCAACTATTATACGGCAATGATAAATACCCTTAATGATGTCTTCACTGATGTTACATATATAGGTAACCATCTTTTCTTCTCTCAATCGATGAATGCAAAGTGGCGACGTTGTTTCCAGAATGACCTTACCCTCAGAATTTCCGATCTTCACGGGTTCGGTGCAAACCTCTATATGAGCTTCACCCACTATCAGACAGCCGGACAGGATTGGTTCAGCTATAATAACGCTTACGGTGATGAACCAACCTGGCGACATCACCTCAACTCTTTCGATGCTTCAATCTCCTTATGGTGGAACAAAGGCCCCGTAACCCTCTCCTACTGGCGAAAACTACCCGGCAAATATCTTAATGGACAGATAGTTCGCAAAGATGAAAACGGCGACGCTCTCAGCGTCGAATACAGACCCAATAACCACTGGACCTTCGGAGTAGACTGGATGTATATGTTTGACAAAAAAGGCACACGCTATCCCTCTTGGAACTATTCCGCCGTCAATCCCTCCACCAACGACCGCTACATAAAGCACAACGGCAACATGGTAGTCCTCTCCCTCACCTACTCAGCCGACTTCGGTTCAATCTTCCGCACCGCCCGCCGCTCCCTCAACAACTCCGACAATTCCTCCTCCCTCCTCAAAATGTAATCCCTCCAAGGTCCCCCAAGCTGAAAAAGGTTTGTCTCCGGGTGAAAAAGATAAGAAATCGTAGAATCATTTTATGATTCTACGATTTCTTATTTGAATATGAAGGTAAATCTATTTATGGAGGGCAAATCCTGCAAAAAGATTACTCCTCTTCCGCAGCAACAGCCTGCGCTTCATCGGCAGCAGTCTCTATTCTCTGCTGTTCTTCCTCTTTCTTCTCTTCCTCGTAAACTTCCTTCTCCACATTCTCGGCTTCCTTCACCTCCTCGGTAAACTTGGTATAGCCATTATCAATAAGGATATTATACCAAGTAAAAAGCTTCTTTATATCGGTAGGATATACACGATCCTTATCATAGGCGGGAAGTATAGCCTCAAACTCATCGCGTAGGCCGTTAGTCTTGACCAACTCCTTCACATCAATCTTCTTGCCGTCATTATGTTCATAAACAAGATCAAGGATTTCGCCAAGCGGCTTGTCACCGGAATCGGTATACATTGCTATATCCCCAAGCGACACAACCTTATCACGTGCGCTGGCGGGAAAACGTTTCTTCGACCCTAATTCCTCTACAAGCAGCAGCTTACTGCTGTGAGAAATAATCTTAAACAAGCCGGGCTTGCCTGTGATTGCTAAAATTTCTCTAAGCATATCTCTTCTTTATTAGTTTTTCTAAACAAATGCCAACAAGCTGTGATTCCGAAAAATCGCTTTAAACTTCCCCATTAAATGATGAAAGCTCAAATCCAATAATTTCTTGGCAGTTGCTTACCAGTTTATCTATTTGTGGAAGTAGCATATCACTATTGCCATTCCTTATCTCTGTAACCTTATTCTTTGGAAGACGCTCAAATTCCTCCCGCTGCGTAACCATACGAAGCCTGATCGCCTCCTCCGACAAACCACTACGTCTCTCAACACGCCCTATGCGCTCATCTTCCGGAGTCGTAACGACCCATATACTGCCACACAGACTGTCCATATGCGATGTGGCAAGAATAGCAGTCTCACAAAACACCATCCCGCCGTTCTCCTTGGCATATGAAAGGAAATCCTCAGCGACAGCCCTATGCACCACCGAATTTACCTCGTCGCGCAATCGGGAATCGTTGAAGATCTTCGACGCAACATAGCTCCGGTTAAGACAAGCTTTTCCTGGCTGCCCACCTCCGACAAGCCCGCACTTCTCTTCTCCGACAGTCTCAGCATACGCCTCAGCTCCCAATATCCTGACAATCCCCTCCTTTACTTTATGGTCATACTCCATCAGCCTACGCGCTTCCGTGTCGCAATCGTAAACATAGAAACCCTTAAGTCTCAAAATACGCGACACAACGCTTTTTCCTGACCCGATACCGCCCGTTATACCTACTATCATCGGCTGAACATCACAGCATTCCATAACCACCGCATCAGTTTTTAACAACGGTATATTCCACACTGTCCGTCTTCAGCGACAAGTTCTGAAGCCTTTCCGGATAGCTTACCACCCTCACACGCAATTTACCGTTGCGCGACTCAAGCATGCTCTGATAGTCTACCTGTAACTCTATGCTCGGATCGTCATCGTCGCCTAATCTGCTCATAGCCACATAATAGTCTACCGGCACCTTTGACGGGAACAGCAAAAGACTTTTTCCCTGCGGCACATTCACCGGAGTAATGGTAATCATCGCCTCCTTCTTCACCAAAGGCTCTACCGGCACCGTCACATCGACAGTAGAGGGTACTACCCGCGCATTCTTTATTTTATGAAGACTGACACTTACAGTAGTGGTCTCGGTTAGGTCTTTCAGCGTGATCAGCTGTGTACGCACGGCGTGGATAGTATCCACAACCACCGGCTCACCGAAAACATAGACATTCGACGGGCTGGGCTGAGGATGTCCCTCAATCACACTGCCACTTGCCGCCATAATATTCGACTCTACGATAATCGGCACTCGTTTTCCTTTATTAGTGGTATAAGTAAGCCGTAAGGAATCAAGCGACGATGAGAGTATGGTAGCCGACGTACCAAACAGCGACTTCAACGCCGTCTGCATATCGGAGTGTGTGAATTTCAGGAGACCCTTATCGGCATAGTCCCTGAAATTTATCGCTACGGTAGGGCGGCGATAATGGTTTCTCCAAAGCGTCGTACCCTTATCTCTCACTCCCACATGGAATTTATCGGGTATATCACTGATGAAAGTGACGGAATCAGGCACATTGGTTATACTCAACCTCACATTGAAACTATCCTGTGCGCTGTCATTGAGCGCAAGGATTATCCAGAAAAGTGTAGACACACCTACAAAGATCAAAAACAGCACCGCGTCGTGAAACGTGGCTGTCTCCCTGAAGTTATGCCATTTTTCCAAAAGTGAGTCAAGTCGTGCCCCCATATGATTTTTTGACACACCCTCCTTAGGCGGGTCGCTACATTATTTCTTTTCGCTCTTTACAGGTTCAGCTGCCGGATAGACGGAAGTCTTGTCTACCTTAATCGACACACCGGGAGCGATCTCAATGTTGATCGTGGTATCATTGATGTCTCTGATCTTACCGTGGATGCCACCGGCAGTCACGACACGATCGCCGTTCTGCATAGCCTCACGCGCCTTCTTTATCTCTTTCTGCTTCTTGTTCTGTGGACGGATCATAAAGAAATAGAAAATCACGACCATTGCCACAATCATCAGCATACCACTGAGGCCACCGCCTCCCTCTCCCTGCTGCTGAAGGAGAATAAATGAATTCAGCATATTCTTTCTGTTATTTTAATTATGCGTTTTAATTTTTTCTAATTATGCCGGGAAGGCAGGATCATTTGTTGATCTTACCCTGCTCCTTAAGACGTGTCACTATCGACGAAAGAAGTCCGTTGACAAAGCTGCCGCTCTTCGATGTGCTGTAGCTCTTGGCAAGTTCGATATACTCGTTGATGCTTACCACCAACGGAATCTTCGGGAAATTGATTATCTCCGACAGTGCAGCCATAGTGATGACCACATCCATCACGGCAAGACGATCCGTATCCCAATGCTCAACATTTATGAAATCGTCTATGTAGCGGCGATACACATCCTTATTCCTGACAACGTCCGTGAAGAGCTGCTTGCCAAAGCGGGCATCCTCCTCATCCTTATACATGGGAAGCACAGGACTATGGGCGGAGTCCTCCTCAAAACGTTTCATCGTCTTCAGCACGAAAGTACCGATGATTTCAAGGTCATCATTCCAGAAAACCGATTCCGTCTCAAGTGCCTCAAGGAAATCTTCATCGTGCAGGATTATCTGCTTGTATACGTTACGCCAGAATTCCGTGTCGGTGTGCAGGTCAGTGGCAGGGAAATCCATATATTCGGCATAGAGGTCGGAAGCCATAATTGTCTTAAGCAGACTCTCCAAAAGCTCTTTATGTGCCGGAAGCCAAGAAATTTTGTTTTCTTCGCAATATTTCTCCACATCCTCATCCTGCTCAACTACCTTCACAAAGGCATTGTCAACAAAGCGCATATTCGGGTTCAGATCCTCAGCAGTAGGGATATACTTGTTGCGGTTGTCTTCTATCTGGCTTTCGCGGAGCCTTACGAGTTCTTGTGGAAGGATAAGAAGGCGGAAATAAAGGTCACGCGCTTTCTTCATACTGAGATTAAGCGTGTTGAGAGCATCGTCAAGATTGTCTCTCGAAGCATAGAAGTTGCTGAAGGTGACCTCAAGCATACCCTTCATACGCTCCACACCGCGAAGTGTGAAATTCTCACGTTTACTGATTGCCCTGTTAAGTGCCGGGTCGGGCAGGATGATGAGATTCATGATCTTCTCCCAGATCTGGTCATCCTCAGGGGTCTCTGTATTGAGATTTTTTACGAAAGTCTTAAACAGACCGCTCTCTTTTACCACTTCGGCAAGTGAATCTACCACTCCCTCTAATGGGAACGGCTGCACCTGATATTTCTTCAGCAATGCCTTAATAGTGTCGTCGGCCAAGATTTTTTTGATGAAGCGCGTGTCATCCAGCGGACGATAGCCTCCTCGTTTCTCAATCCTTTCCGATATCTTAACCATCAATATCAGCATATCAAGATAGAGACTATACGCAAACCGCTTCTCCTTTGTGGGAGCAGATGGCTGCGATTCTAACATAAAATGGTTCTCTATCAGCAGGTAGGAATAAAGAAGCTGAATCACCTTTATCCTTATTAACACACGATTTATCATAACTCTTTATGCTCGTTCGTTTTTCTTTTTTGCTTGCCCTTAATATCCCGACACATTATCGGGGGGTCTGGGCTTATAAAGTGCAAAATTACACTAATTGCCCAAATTTTACAAATTCTTTATCTTTTTTATTTGCTTGCCGTCATTACTTTACTCCTCCTTGTCCACCTTTTTAATGGATTTAACCTATCGGCAAGTCCTAATTCAATGTGTTGAGAAGCCCGCTTGGAGACGTTGACGCACTGCTTCATAGAGAATCACACCCGCCGCAACCGACACATTGAGCGAGCCGATATTGCCCAAAATAGGTATCGCAGCTAAGGTATCACACCGGCGAAGCACCTCAGGGGATATGCCCGTGTCTTCCGCGCCCATCACTATTGCCACCGGCACGGTATAATCGGCATCCACATAGCTCTCCGCACCCTTTTCCGAAGCTCCTACAATCAGGTAACCGTTATCTTTTAGCTTTTTGATTGCTGTGAGCGTATCACGTTCACGGCATACTGGCACATAGAACAACGCTCCGGCAGAAGCCTTCACAGCATCACTCGTCACCGATGCGCTCCCCCTCTCCGGTATTACAATGGCATCAACGGCTGCACAGTCGGCACTTCTCGCTATGGCTCCGAAGTTACGTGCATCGGTTATGCCGTCGAGCACCAATATCATCGGAGTCTTACCCTCCTCATAAAGTAACGGTATGATATTATCAAGCTTATGATAGCCTACAGGCGACAATATAGCTATCGCACCCTGATGATTCTTCATCGTGATACGGTTGAGCTTTTCCATGGGCACACGCTGCACCACTATATCATAGCTTTTTATCTTATCCAAAAGTTCCTTGGCAAGATCTCCTCCCAAATCACGGCGCAGCAGGATTTTATCAATGCTCTTCCCTGCATCTATAGCTTCCATTATAGCCCTTAAGCCGAATATATAATCTGTCTTTTCCATTTTCTCATTTTATTAATAGTCAATCAATCCCAAAAGCCCCCTGGCATTCA
>CAMWIF010000180.1 GCA_947174225.1 uncultured Porphyromonadaceae bacterium
GATATAAACCGGCACATAATTCCTGAACGCAGCCGTAATCGGGGGTCTGAATATTTATATGATATACTGAGAGCTATTAAAGAGCGGAGTGTCATTGAGTTCGATTATGTCAATTATCGCAACGGTAGCTCGGAAAGGCATCATACGTTGGCACCACATTTCTTGAAAGAGGATCAAGGGTTATGGTATGTGGTGGGTTACGAGAACGGAAAGGTGCTACTTTTCGGTCTCGATAGGATTAAGAATCTTGTCTTGACGGATGAGGAGTTTAACTTTGATGATTCTCTTAACATTGAGGAGAATTTCAAAGACAGCTATGGGATATGGGCAGATCCGGCTATGCCGACTGAGGATATTGAACTTCGTTACGACGCTCTTGACGGGAGTTTTCTGAAAGCCCGTCCTTTGCATCCATCGCAGAAAGTGCTCATTGACACTCCGGAAGAGTTTCGT
Source organism: uncultured Porphyromonadaceae bacterium (assembly GCA_947174225.1). GTDB lineage: Bacteria > Bacteroidota > Bacteroidia > Bacteroidales > Muribaculaceae > Lepagella. The sequence continues at coordinate 454 of CAMWIF010000180.1, forward strand.
ATCTCTTTACGGTTAAAGATTACGAATGACTTTGTGATGGCACTTCTTTCGCGTGCTCGTTCACTTGAAGTGATTCGTCCGCTTCATCTACGTGAACGCATACGCACCACCCTCGCCTCTGCCCTCGCCCGCAATTCCTAACATACCACAATAATAAGGCTGACAATACCCCCACTCGATATTTTGTGGTTCAATATTTTTGATGTAAATTTGCATCATTGGTAGAGACCATAAAATTTTTTAGATGAAAGTGAAGTTCGTCCTCCGTCAGAAAGTCTGGTAAATTTTCAATGAATGTAGGGATGGCAAATGCTCTCATCACTTGTAGTGTAATGCTTTTTGAGAAATCAAGGAGATATGCTTCAAGTGTGGGGATATTGTCCTTATACATTCGGGTTTACCAGAGCCTCTGACGATAAAGACAACTGCCCTCACACTTTCTTTATATCCACCCGGAGCTGAGGAGGGCACGGCTCCAATAAAAACCAATATCTCTATGAATTCTGAGAAAAAAGGCAAAAACAAATTCACCTTGGAGGAGATAGATACACTCCGCGAATTGATACGCCAAAAATGCAGCGTCTCTTCTTCAGCTCAAAAGGCTATACGTGCTAAAATGAGAAAAATGGGCTTCCATATCAGAGATTTTGCAGAAGATATAACTTCTGTTGAAGAATTTAATCAACTCATTGACTCAGGTAAAATCATATGCATTGATGGTCAACATGTACCATCGAACAAAGGTGTAGATACTTTGTCTTCCAAGAATCCGATTTCTCTCAAGAAATCCGCAGATAAAGGGAAAGTCAAAGAGGGCTTAAACGCCATAGTAGGCGATAAGCCACGAGTTCTAATTCTTGGTACTCTTCCTGGTGATGAATCTCTCAACAGACAGGAATATTACGCTAAAGCCGGTAACAGATTTTGGAAAATTATCTATGGTCTATACGGTAAAGAAGGAATACCCGCAGAATACGAAGAGAGAATAGCTTTCCTAAAGGACAATAATATTGCAATTTGGGATGTGCTTTCAGGTGCAGTCAGAGATGGGAGCTTAGACTCAAACATCGAACAAGGCGCACCAAACGATATTCCAGATTTCCTAAAGAAACATTCTACCATAGAAGTCATTGCTTTCAATGGTAAGAAAGCTGAAAAGAAATTTAACGAATACTTTCCTCAGTTGCTCAATACTAACAAGTGGAAAATGTTAACGCTCTTAAATTCAAGCGGCGCTAACAATCAGTTTTCACTTGATCAAATGAAAAAAGACTGGGGTAGAATCCTCAAATAATACCTTAGCACATCCTGACCCATATCAACGGATTAAAAAGACAACAAATCAACTCTTAATATTATTGCTTTATGCGAGGAAGATGGATAATATTCATTCCTATCTTGATAGCTGTGTTCCTAATAGTCGATGAATGCAGCAATAAGAATCATAGACCCAAGACGAGTGTATCTAAATCGTCTACCTCCACTTACTCAAACAATAGTTACCAAAGCTCAAGCAATAATTATGCAAGCCAAAGCAGTTCGGCTTCCACTCAGTCTCCTTTAAAAGCAAAGTCAGGAGAGATGATTTTGGCAAAAGCCAAATCCCCCGGCTACTACAAGACAAAAGGAAACCAAGTGATTGAACTTTGGGATGATGGCACAGTGGCAGAGGCATATCAAGCTATTGGAGCATACAAATCATTAGCAGAGTTTAAGAAAGACTGGAGAGGAGTCAAGCTAGTCAACCCTTTAAGGTCCATTAATCCAAAAAAAATAAATGTGTTACTACTATTTGGACCGGTTAACGAGGACTACGATGAGTATAGAGGAGAGATGTACAATGTATACGGTTTGATAACAGTGGTTGGTACCGGCTTTGAGTATTATGAAAATACCTTTGGTAACTCCAATACCTTCACTTATATCCAAGATTTGGAGTTCGTAGACCATAAGGATTAACCGTACGAATTAATCCACTATGTAAAGTCGACACAATCACAAAACAGTCTGCTATTGTCAAAATAATGACGGTGGTAGACTGTTTTGTGATTGATCGTATGATTATTGAGAGGGGAAGAGGGCTTTGAGAGAGGAATTGGTTTTGTCTAAGTCAAAGATATGAGAGGATAGGAATTCGTAAAAGTCTTCAGTAGAATCGAAGCGGTGGTCATCAGGTATTTGCCCATATCTATTAATATTAACAGAACTTAATATTAATAGATATATTCTTAGGAGGATTAGATTCTTAGGGATGGTTTTTCCTAAGAATTTGTGGTTAGTGGAGTTGGGCAGTGGAGCAGGTGAAGCGGCAGAAGGGGTAGTTCTCGCAGGCTACGAATTCTCCATTTGTGCCTTTCTTCTTAACTAACTTTCCTCCACAACGCGGACAGATGCCTTGCTGTATCTCATGTAATATCTTGCGTGAAGTTTGCTTGGCATAGGCGGTGTGTTCTCTTGCCGCTCCCCAGCTGTGTAAAGCCACTTTCTGAATGGCAGCAGCCATCTTCGACAACTCCGCTCTCCTAAGGACACGGGCACGACGCTCGATTTCCTTCACTATCCCCTTAACATCGGTAATAACAGTTGAATCATCAAGCCTAATCTCCTTACCGCTTCGCCACCATTTTCTCTTTCTACTTTCAGACCGGATGAAGGTTCTGCGAACCCGGCGATCAGGAAGCAGGGAACGTTGTTCGATTATGTCATCAGCTGTGATGTCAAGTTCCTGTGCCTCGGTAAAAACCACTACAGATATGAATAAATCGGCATCAAGATTAGGAAACATACGGCTCAGAGCGCGTATATGTCCCTTGTTCTGCAATAAGGGATTGTAAATTTGTCGTGTCTGTGAATACAGGTGCTGAGTCCAATATTGGCTATGTTCACTCCCTGATATTTTACCGGAAAGGCTCTTGGTCTCAATCACAAAGATTCCACGTGTAGAAATCACTATATGGTCAATCTGGGAGGTGCGTCCTTTAGCTACAGGCAGCAAAACGTCGTTGAGTACTATGGCATCACGACGTTTCAACTTACACAGTGCCTTAGCCACAATCTGCTCTCCACGTCGCCCCTTACGCCTACCCCTGCCTGCCCGCCATCGCACAACCACGATGAGAGCCACCAGCATCAAAGCTATCACAGCTAAGATGCCACACAAGATTTTCAAATCCATCTCATCCACGTATAATTGTAAATATCATATAGGCTACATAGAGCAGTGAGAGAACTATTCCGGCAAATCGGCTTATACCCTTTCCTTTCGATAGCAAAGGGAAAAGCCATAGAAGCAATGAAGCGCCTACAAGTGTCAGGAAATCAACAAAACCGATTGTGTCAGCTCCCAACGGGGTTATGGTAGAACTTAAACCTATGGTAAGCAAAGCATTTATGATACAAGCGCCTACGATATTGCCGAATGCAAGTCCACTGGCACCTTTGAGAGTAGCCGTGACAGAAGTCACAAGATCAGGCAAAGAGTTTCCGATTGCCACAACGGTCAATGCCACCATTCCTTGCGACATACCCGCTTTCAGTGCCAAACCGCTTGCACCGTCCACAACCCAGTTGCCGCCAATCACCAACGCTCCGAGACCTCCGGCTATGAGCAACCAGGAAAACCAACGTTTACCACGTAATCCCTCCACTTCGCTTTTCAAAGCCGCTACTTCAGCTTTCAACTTATGCGTAGCAGCAATGCCTAATTTATGATTAGTTGCACTTACCTGATTGGCAGTGCTTCCAGCGTTTGCTGAAGTCGGTTTCGTGCCAGCAGTTGCACCGGAAGGCTGCGTTGAGGCTGACATAGGTGTGCTTTCAGCACGTGAAGACTGAATCATAAACCACATATAGAATATGAAGACTACAAGAAGCAATATACCTGAGGAACGGTCGATTATATTATGATGAAGACCATCAAACAAAACAGTGTCGCCTGCAATCCATAAAGCAGCCGAGGCAATAAAAAGAATCGGGAGATCCTGCTTACGCATAACCTCGCTCACTCTCCAAGGACGCACAATGCCCATAATGCCTACCACAAGGAGAAGGTCGAAGATATTCGCACCGACCACCTCACCTACCGCTATGGCTGTCTTATGCTCCAATGCCGACTCCACGCACACCACAATGTCGGGCATCGCACTGCCAAGCGCAACCACGGTAAGACCAATCATAAGATTCGACACATTAAATCTCTTTGCCACAGCAACGGCACCGTCTGTCATATAATTAGCCCCTCCCACAAGAAGGACAAGTCCCAAAATCAGAAAAATAATATCGTGCAGCATAGGGTTGAAGTTTAAATGAGTTTATAATAGAAAGGAGAATATTAAGTTTTTGCTATATCAACGCAAACATTTACCCGACGGTTCGTTGTAGAAATAAATCTCTCTTCATGAAGCAGCAGAAATAAATTTCCACTAAAGAAACCGGTTTCTTTATTCAGCCCGTGTAAAAATCTCAGAATTTTTATCTAACTTTGCGCTTGGAATGGTTGCTCTGCCGCCTAAGATAAGGTGGCATTACAGGGCATCAAAAGGGAACGAGGTGTGATTCCTCGACAGTACCCGCTGCTGTAATTCCCGCTTCACCAACGACATAGGAAGTCGCAACGAAGCAGAAGTCTATCGCAACTTGCCACTGGTCAGCCTATGACCGGGAAGGCGCGATAAGACCGGGATAAGTCAGAAGACCTGCCATTTCCGCTAAGTGACACAGCCTGCGGGACTATGGGCTTAAGGTCAATATCAAGATATTGACGCTCCCGTTTATGCTATCTCTTAGCGTAGACGGGAGCGTTTGTATTAACCGGTTTCGTAACCACAAAAATATTCTTACCCAAAAACAGGAGTTATGAAATGTAATTTGAAATTCCTTTTTACCGCTCTGTTGCTATGTATTCTGACAGGTTGTATGAAATGGGACTACGGTGACCTTATGGAAGACTTTGATTCCTCCGGACCGGGACTGTTCATATGCAACGAAGGCAACTTCCAATATGGCAATGCCACATTATCCTATTATAACCCGGCTACCAATACTGTGGAAAATGAGGTGTTTTTTCGGGCAAACGGCATGAAGCTCGGCGACGTGGCGCAGTCAATGACCGTGTATGACAATAAGGGCTGGATTGTTGTGAACAACTCGCACGTGATATTCGCGATTGACCTCAACACATTTAAGGAATTAGGCCGTATCGAGAATCTCAATTCACCACGCTACATTCATTTCCTGAACGATGAGAAGGCGTATGTAACCCAGTTATGGGACAACCGTATCTTCATCGTCAATCCTAAACGCTACGAAATCATCGGATATATTCAGGTGCCTGATATGACGATGGAAAACGGCTCGACCGAACAAATGGTGCAATATGGCAAATATGTCTATTGCAACTGCTGGAGCTATCAGAACAGAATCATCAAAATCGACACTGAGACAGATCAGGTGGTTGACCAACTCACCATCGGTATTCAGCCCACATCACTTGTGTTGGATAAATATAATAAGATGTGGACAGTGACCGACGGCGG
>CAMWIF010000181.1 GCA_947174225.1 uncultured Porphyromonadaceae bacterium
GATTTACAAAGTTACACAATTTTTTTTAAAAACAAGAATAATGTAAAGAAATTTACTAAAAATATTAAAAAAAGTTTATCATACGCAGATTTGATGTCTGAATTGACTATCGGATTAGCCGATTTTAGCTAAATAACACTACGATTAACCCATTGAAAGTAGGCAACGGCACCTAAGACAAGTAAAGGCGATTCGGAGCTCGCCCTACATAAGTCTATCCACAAGCGAAACCAATTATTGGGAAGTTTTTATGGCTATTCCACGAATTTTGGTTAATTTTGCAGTAAAATGAGACAAATATCAAAATATTGATACTAACTGCTCACAAATGATACCTACATCAGACAAATGACACGAGGTGATATAAAACGTGGTACCCTTTGCACCATACTCTTCTCTATCGTGGCGTATGCAGTCATATTCCTTATATACAACCACCAGACTTCTTGCACCCGTGAGGAGGAAACTGTTGTGGCGCAAAAAGGTCCGGAAGTGATATGGACCGACACCCTCACCAACCATTCGTCGGAGTGGCAAGCACTTCACCCTATGGATGGTGAGATTGAGCGTTTTATGGATAAATGGCATATTAAGGGACTGTCATTTGCCGTGACACGTCATGACTCTCTTCTCTATGCGAAAGGCTACGGCTATGCGGACGCAGAAATTGGAAGGAAATTGGAATCGACAGATATTATGCGTATTGCCTCCGCTTCCAAGCTGGTGACCGCAATAGCGGTGATGAAATTAGTGGAGCAAGGGAAGCTGACACTTGACACAAAAATATTCGGTCCGGAAGGTATACTTAATGATACCGCCTATACGAATGCGATGTGCGACAGTCGTATGCTCGACATCACCGTAGACCATCTGTTGCGTCATATGGGGGGGTTTGGGCGTGGTGCCGGTGACCCGATGTTTACCACCAATGAAATTATAAAGGCGAAGAATCTGAAAAATGCTCCTACTCCGGAAGAACTGGTGAAGATTGTGCTCGGTAGGCGTATCGCTTTTGCACCCGGTAATGGTAGAATCTACTCTAATTTCGGCTATATGCTTCTTTCAATGGCTATGGAGAGAGTCACCGGGATGAGCTATTGGGACTATGTGACAAAAAATGTACTTGAGCCTGCTGGTTGCCATAGCTTCCGCCCTGCTACCAACTATTATGAGGAGCGCCATCCCAACGAGTCGAAATACTACGCTCCAGATGATGAACTTGTAGAGGAATATAACGGAAGCGGGCGGATAGTGAGCCGTGTATATGGTGGTAATGATGTGAATGCTCTGAAAGGAGCCGGCGGATGGTGTACGTCGGCAGCCGACTTTGCACGACTCGTGGCATCGGCAGACGGTGATCCTGCTTTGCAGGATATAATTTCACGTAATTCGGTAGGCACACTTACCGCTTATTCCGAGGATGAGAAATTATCACGAGGCTGGAGCGAATGTGACGCTAACGGAAAATGGACACGCACAGGTACGTTGTCATCTACCCATACCCTCGTAGAACGGTATCCGGATGGCGACTGCTGGGTAATCATAACAAATAGTGGCATCTGGACCGGATACCACTTCACTAAAGACCTTGTCCGGCTATTGGAACGACTTCGCAGTCGCTATTCCGACTCTCTCCCAAAACGCGACCTCTTCTGAAAAAGTATTTCTCTTCGCAATTAAATCCTCCCCTATTTATTAATCATCTGCTTATTGACCGGTATGGAATATCTAAACTTTAAATATGAAAATGCTTTGGTGTCGCTTTCCATTTTCAATAGAGAGTGCCGTGAGGTCCATACCATAATCCGACCTGCGTCACCTGCAGCATCATTCTCAGATCAACTTATTTGCCTTCAGAAGGGTATAGAAGCGGTTGCGGAGAAAATAGGCAGCCGGCTTCGCCCGGTATTTATGCGTTGGTTTCTAAGTGATGCAGCCAATCAGGCACACCATATCCCGGCTTCTTTCAAATGTGCCACATCCATTATACAGCAATCTCCCTTAGACGGTACAAAAGCAGCACTCTGGGTAATATATAAAGAGGATGATGATTTCAAAGAGGTGTCACCGGGAATATGGAAAAATGGGAATGGTGAGCTTTGGATAGGAGATATGCCTATTCATGCCACCGACTCCTTCACTATGACTACTGAATATCTCGAACGACTCGATAAAACCTTAAATAATTTCGGTGCTTCCCTTGCCGACAATTGCTTACGCACGTGGTTTATGGTGAGAGACATCGACGTGAACTATAAAGGGGTAGTAAAGGGACGTAATGAAGTGTTCAGCTCCAAAGGATTGACTTCCGACTCTCATTTTATCGCCTCCACAGGAATAAACGGGATAAGTGCAGATCCTTTTCGCACTGTGGCTTTCAACGCCTACGCCAACATAAATGTCAAGCCGAATCAGATCAGCTATATTCACGGCTACACTCATTTAAACCCCACTGCTGAATATGGTGTGGCATTTGAAAGAGGTACCGCAGTAGACTATACTGACCGCCGACATATATTCATCTCCGGAACCGCCAGCATAAACAATCGCGGAGAGATTGTATATCCCGGCGATGTGGCAAAGCAGACATACAGGATGCTTGAAAATATAGAGGTGCTTCTGAAAGAGGGAGGCGCAGGATGGAAAGACATTGCACATCTCATTGTATATCTGCGCGACATTGCAGATTACTACACCGTAGAACGTATATTCCGAGAACGCTTCCCGGAAGTTCCCACGGTGATAGTTCTCGCTCCCGTTTGTCGTCCGGGATGGCTTGTAGAAACCGAATGTATGGCTATAACTCCGAACCAACCAACAGCTAACTGATAAACACCCCTTGCTGAGTCAGCAAGGGGTGTTTATCAGTTTATTACTTGAAGCGAGTGGCAAGGGCGGGTTTCTCCACCTGCTCCACTATCTCAGGTCGGTTGAATGCGAAAGGCGCAGAGAAAAATTCCGGTACATTATACGATTTCATCAGTTGACTGTAATACTCCGGAGTTTCCTGAGGAACCACAAACGCCTTCGAATCATCACCTGAAGGGGATATATACGTGATATATGGACGGGTATATGAACCGTCGTCACGGCGTGAGCTGAACACCACCCAACGGGAGTTAGACGACCAGGAGTGATAGCTGTCGGTATCAGCACTGTTAGCCTTTGCAAGCGGACGCTCCTGGCCAGTGGCAAGGTCGGTTATGAAGAGGTCACTCTCAGGATGCCAGATGTGGAATGTGCCGAAAGGAGCCTTACAATAGAGTAGATATTTTCCGTCGGGAGAGACACGTGGCAACAGCGCACTCATACCCTCAGTGCTTGAAAGCACCACAGTGTCCGGCTCGGAAAAACGTCGGGTATCAAGATCGAAATCACGGCTTACAATATCGTAACGTATTGTATAGTAATTCTCTCTAATATTTTCAGGGGTAATTCCCTCAGGATATTTTGCCACTGAATAGTAAAGCTTTTTCCCATCCGGACTCCAGACGGGAAATGTCTCCATCAAATCCTTGTCATTGGCAATATGCGACACCTCACGGGTCTTCATATCATAGAGAATGAGGTCGGATGCTGTGTCGTAAACCTCCACTTTACTGTTGCCAAAAGAGAAGAACGTCTGGTGGGTATCATTGGTGGAATAAGCTATAAGATCAAGTGTAGGATGCCACGCAGGATAAACACCGGCTGAAAGTGTGCTGTCGGTCTTAAGATTCACTTTTCTCACAGAGTCGCCTGACATTATCACAGTGCCCCCCTTCGTCTTACGTATATGAAACTGAGAGCTTTGGTCAGCATACTGATTACGGGGAACGTGACAATTGATGCAGTAGCCGCGTCGCTCATCGCAAGGAGCGGCATTATTGAATACCACCTCCTCGTCGAATGTGGTGAGGTCACGCTGGTTGATGGTCATAGCGGCGTATTGCTCATAAGAAGGCTCGATCAAACGATAGCTGATATAGGGATCAATGTCCTCCTCGGCAACACGGTTTGTAAACTTATATACACTCCATTGGTCATTCTCTCCCTTTACAAAAACTTCATACTTCAAGGCTTTCCCTTTTGAAGACTCCAAAAGCTCGTGCCAAGGTTTTATCTCCCACTTTACAAGTTTTCCACCAGCCACGAGCAATTTGCCGTCGGGAGCAGTGACACGTGTGACATATTCCTTACCCGGCATATCAATCTCAAAGTTCATCGGAGCGATATTGGGAGGAAGAACTATATCTGTGTAATCAGGATTCAGAGCGGGAAGGGCGTCAACTACGGTGACATTTTCCACAGGCACTTGAGGACGGCTACACCCTCCTGAAATCATCGACATCAGGAGAGAAAAAAAGAGGATAATTGATGTTATGGTCAGTTTCATAAAATGATAACGCTAAAAACATTCGCTTTGTATGTGGCTCAACAACGATTTTTTGTTAACTTTGCGTAGATTTAGATCATCAAGAAAATTGTTATGCCCCAATACTGTCATATCGACGAACCTCTTGAACTCGAAAGCGGAGCTATCCTCCCCTCTCTTACTATCGCCTATAACACCTACGGCACACTCTCGCCGGAGAAAGACAATGTGATATGGGTGATGCACGGACTTACAGCCAACTCAGACGTTGCTGATTGGTGGCCTCACACGGTTGAGAAAGGGAAATTCCTTGATCCGGAGAAGTATTTTGTGGTCTGTGCCAATGTGCTCGGCTCATGCTACGGCACTACCGGACCCTCATCCATAAATCCGACTACCGGAAAACCCTGGTGTGGCGGCTTCCCGAAAGTCACCATACGTGATATGGTAAAATGTCACCGTATTCTTGCCGATAAGTTAGGTATTAAGAAGATTCACGAGATGATAGGTGTGTCGCTCGGAGGTTTTCAAGCTATCGAGTGGATGGTGACGGATCCTGACATCGCAGAAAATGTGATGTTCTGCGCTACCGATTCCTCTTGCAGTCCTTGGTTAGCGGCTTTCAACAAGACCATGTATATGGCTATCGAATCTGACCCCACCTATGGTCAGCCTCGCCTTGACGCTGCCCGTAAAGGTCTTGCCACAGCACGTGCCATCGCGCTCATAAGTTATCGCGGTCCCTTTGCGTATAATATGAGTCAGCGCGACTCGCTCGAAAACAGTGACCCATTCTTTCATAGAGTACAGACCTACCAAGAATATCAAGGCATAAAACTCTGCAACCGTTTCGATGTATATTCTTATGTAAGGATATGCGAAAGCGCCGACTCCCACAACGTGGGGCGCGGACGCGGCGGCATACGTCAGGCTTTACATCGAATCAAAGCAAATACCCTTGTGATCGGCATCAGTTCCGACATTCTCTTTCCTCCGACTTGTCTTAAAGAATTGTCTGATTTCATTCCCGGATCGCTTCTCAGGGTTATGGAGTCGGATTTTGCCCACGACGGTTTCCTTATCGAACATGAAAAACTTAACTCTATTATGCAAGAATGGCGCAAGATAAGATAATTGGAATCAGTAAATCTATACGCTGTTGGCTTTCGACACTTCTGTGCATGTGTATGGCTCTATTGTCATCATGTGTGACAGAGGATCAGCCGGACAATGAAGGGGTAGAGATTGGGGATCCCCTCCCCTCCTTTTCGCTCACCTTAAATGATGGCAGGAGGGTGTCTACAAAGTCATTACGCGGCAAAAAGGTGCTCATAGAGCTTTTCAATACCTCTTGTCCCGACTGTCAGGAGAGTTTGCCGACGATCAATACTCTCTACAACTCTATGAAGGATCGAGAGGATATAGAGATTTTTGCCATTGCCCGCGACGAGGTGGCTGCTGCGATTGCCCTTTATTGGGAAGACAACAATTTCACCCTCCCCTATTCGCCCCAACCTGATCGTAAAGTATATGAACTTTTCGCCAGCGTAGGCATACCACGCATCTTTATAGCCAATCCCGACGGTATCATCACCGCCACTTTCGGACC
>CAMWIF010000182.1 GCA_947174225.1 uncultured Porphyromonadaceae bacterium
ATGCATCATTGTATTGTTCGCGACGTTTTTATTGACCTATTAGCAATGGCACAGTCGCTTCCGGGAATATAAGACGTCAACATTGCCACTGCTGTGGGCGACAAGATACGCGGTGGGAAAGGGAGCATTGTTGCCTCTTTAGGCACTATACTCCCCTCTTTCCTTATTATTCTGCTTATCGCCATTTTCCTTACCCCGGATATGATTAAGAACAACAGAGTGATTTCATCCATATTTATGGGTATACGTCCCTGTGTGGTGGCACTTATCATTGCCCCTGTGATCACATCAGCCAAAGCTGCCAACCTCACGTGGAAAACTGTGTGGATTCCTTTCATCGTAGCGCTTATGATCTCGCTTGACATGGGCACCATCTCAAGCCCGATTCTCTACATAGCACTCGGCGGCATAGGCGGCTTCCTCTTATGGTGGCTTCCACAAAGAAAGTTAAACAAGAATAAATCTTAATCCTTATGAACATATATTGGCAATTGATATGGGCGTACCTTAAGATAGGCATCTTCGGCTTTGGAGGAGGCTACGCTATGCTATCGTTAGTGGAGAAAGCAGTGGTAAGCCCTGGATGGATCTCAGAAACCATGTTTACCGACATCGTGGCAATATCGCAGATGACACCGGGACCGATAGGAATCAACTCAGCTACATATATTGGCTTCGTGGCACCCGGAAGCGTGGATCCGGCGCTCCAAGGCGTAGCTTGGGGTCTGTTAGGGTCGTGTCTCGCCACATTGGCTGTGGTTGTGCCCAGCTTCTTGCTTGTGCTCTATAGTTCGCATTTCATACGTCGCCATAGCGAGAGCGGGGCAATCAAAGCCATTTTTTCCGGTCTGCGTCCGGTGGTGGTAGGCCTTATCGCTTCAGCAGCTATAATGCTTATGAATGCTGCCAACTTCAATCCCAACGGGCTGCCGTGGCAGTTATGGGTAAACGTAGCCATCTGCGCCATCTCATTTTGTCTTGCCTATTTCCCGATTAAATTGGGCAAGAAAACCATAAAGCTTCATCCCATCCTTATAATTGTAATGGCTGGCATAGCCGGATTTTTAATTTACGGATTATGACTTATCAAAACGCTTTAGATTATCTTTACAGTCAGCTCCCCATGTTTTCGCGTGTGGGAGCTGCCGCTTATAAACCGGGACTTGACACAAGCCTCGCAATTGACAGTTTCTTCGGACATCCTCACCGGAATTTCAAATCCATACACGTCGGAGGCACCAATGGGAAGGGAAGCACATCGCATATGCTTGCAGCTATACTTCAAAGCCAAGGCTATAAGGTAGGATTATATACCTCACCTCACTTAGTGGATTTCCGTGAGCGTATGCGAATCAACGGGGAGATGATTCCAGAGGAGAGTGTGATAGAATTTGTAGAGAAATGGCAGGCATCCGGCTATGAAGGACATCCCTCATTCTTTGAGCTGACAATGATGATGGCTTTCGATTGGTTCGCAAAGGAGAAAGTGGATTATGCCGTGATTGAGGTAGGGATGGGAGGCAGACTCGACTCTACAAATATCATCACACCTGAGCTATGCGTTATCACTAATATATCCAACGACCATTCACAGTTCTTGGGCACCACATTACCGGCAATAGCCTCTGAGAAGGCAGGAATAATCAAATCGGACATTCCTGTGTTGATTGGCGAGGCTGAGGGGGAAGTGCGCGACGTGTTTGCCCACCGAGCAGAAGAAGTGGGCACACCTATCGCATTTGCGGAAGATAGCCCACGCATTATTTCTATTGAAGAGAATCCCACCAAAGGATGGAAAGGCATATCAAAAGAGGGTGAATGGGTATCTCCACTCTCCGGTGATTACCAGAAAAAGAACCTTAATACAGTGCTTAATGCTGTTGACGGGATGAGGAAAGTGGGAATTGAGATTTCCGATGAAAGTGTGATAAAGGGTATCGAGGAGGTGGAGACGCTCACCAGACTTCGCGGACGTTGGACAATACTCCATACCAATCCTCTCGTAATAGCCGATACAGGACATAATATAGCCGGAATATCATATAATATGGCTCAATTAGACCGTATTATGAAAGACCATCCTGAGGGTGCCCTGAGAATTGTCATCGGATTTGTAGCAGATAAAGCAATCGACAAGATCTTACCACTTTTGCTCAAAAATGCTATTTACTATATAACAAATGCCGATATACCCCGAGCTATGTCGTATGCAGATTTAGGACATCTTATGTATGAAGCCGGATTGCCCGGATATGTTTGTATGGATGTTCCCTCAGCTTACAGAGCAGCGATGATCGATTCATACGAGAACGCCCGTATGGCATATTACTCCTACAATGAGCCTGTCGATCCCACTAAGGAGTGTCAGGATGTGATATTTATCGGAGGCTCTACCTTCATAGTGGCAGATCTGCTCAAATTTCTTGACGAGGAAGCAAAAAAGAATTCTGAAAAAGAAGAATGACTACTATCTCGTATGGATAGGCAATCTCCGAATCGCCTCCGGAAGCGTCTGCCAACAAACTTGTGAAAGAACTTCAACATCACTATAAAGTCAGATTATAAAATGAGGAAGACTATTATTGGTATAATTCTGCTAACTGCCATATCATTGCTGTGCCGTAGCGAAGTCACGCTACAGCCTTTAGGCAACGCCCCTACAATACACGTTGACGGCAAACCGATGCTGATTATCGGTGGGGAACTTGGCAATAGTTGCGCTTCCTCAGAACCTGACATTGCCGGCACATTCGCGAAATGCGCTCGGATGAATCTCAACACAGTGCTTGTGCCGGTATATTGGGACCTCATCGAACCGAAAGAGGGTAAATTTGACTTTACCCTACCCGATGCCATACTCAGAGAGGCGAAAGCAAATGGCATAAAGGTTGTTTTACTCTGGTTTGGTGCTTGGAAGAACTCTATGAGCTGTTACGCTCCGGAATGGGTTAAGAAGGATTGGAAACGTTTTCCAAGAGCCAAGACCTCTACCGGAAAACCATTGGAAATCTTGTCGACATTCGATGAGAATGTTTTCCGGGCAGATTCCACCGCCTTCATCAATCTGCTCACTCATTTAGATCACGTTGATAAGGATAATACCGTGCTAATGGTGCAGGTGGAGAATGAAATCGGTATGCTTGAGGATGCGCGTGACCATTCCAAACAAGCCAATGCCGCTTTCAACACCGGAGTGCCGAAGGAACTTATACAGAATATCCCACTTCCTAATATGGCTGTTCCCGGCAACAGCACTGCTGAGAAGAACTTGACTTGGGATAAGGTATTCGGTGAATCTTCTTCGGAAGCAGACGAAGCATTTATGGCGTGGCATTACGGACGATATGTGGGGCGCTTGGCAGAGGCAGCAAAAAAGGTATTTAAGCGACCTCTTTATGTAAATGCAGCAATGAACAGCCGTGGCAGGAAACCGGGTGAATACCCTTCAGCCGGACCACTCGCCCATCTCAAGGATATATGGAAAACTGCCGCTCCGGATGTCGATCTTCTCGCACCTGACATCTACGATAGCGGGTTTACCGGTTGGGCAGACAAATACGCGATGCCCGACAATCCACTTTTCATACCTGAGATCCGCCGCTCGGAGGATAATCCGGCACAGGCACTCTACGCTTTCGGTGAACACGATGCAATCGGCTTCAGTCCGTTCTCGATAGAAAACGGCAGCGATGAGCCCGATAATCGTAGTGTGAAAGGCTTCGCCAAACTCCGTGAATGGGAACCGCTCCTTACGCAATGGCGTGGCAAGGATATGACACGCGGAGTGTATTTTGATATGGACTCGATAAGCACTACCCTCACTATGGATGCCGACTCACTGCACCTCACCGCCTCACATTTCTTCACCCTCCCCTGGGACCCTCGTGCCACCGACGGCTCTCGCTGGCCGGCAGGAGGTGCGGTGATAGCCCGTATCGCACCGCTTGAATACATCATAGCTGGCACAGGAGTAGTAATAAAGTTCGAAGGCCACAACGAGATAGCCGACAAGCGCACCCTCGGAGAAGATGGCTTCCTCGCCGACGGAAAGACCTCGCCAGCCGAACCCTCAATCACAAACTCGCAGACCTCCAGCCCAATTGCCGATTCACAAGCCACATCAAAAAGACTACGTGAGTCGCCGACCACCATTGAGCGAATAGGCATTCTCTCATGTGATGAAGTAGACACACGGATGCAACGCATCCGCCGCCTATCAGGCGACGAGACCCACCAAGGCAGACACGTCCGCATCTCTCCCGATGATTTCACCATCCTCCACGTCAAGCTCTACCGTTACCAATGACTCCACAGCGACCCGTAAAAACCTTAACACAATCTCAACGACTTACTTCTAAACTATAGAGATATGTCCACGTACAGCAGAAGATGGAGGGTGTGAACACCGGTGTTCACACCCTCCATCTTCTGCTGTACGTGGTGAAAAAGACCACAGTGTAATTCCAATGTCATTAGGAATCCTTTTCTTCATTATTTGTGCCGTGCTTCTGCCTGGCGTGTGTCTTCGACTGGTTGCTGTTGAAATCACTTTCCTCCTTGAGGTCGATTTCCTTGCCTGTCTCGTCGATCACTCTATATTGCAGATATGCCAACGCCTCGTCGGCAATCAGCTTGAAGGAGCGGCCATAAGTGCGCCGCCATTTTCCGTAAAGGGAAAACATCCCTTTCTTGATGTATGCCTCCACATAGGGATGCACATACATTGTGAATTTCTTGACCTTAAGGTGATTTACCAGATATTCAATTTTCTCACCGAGTTTATCCGTAAAGAGCAGCGACGGCTGTATCTCACCTTTGCCGAAACAAGAGGGGCACTTTTCGCTGGTGGTGATGTCCAAAGCCGGGCGCACACGTTGGCGGGTGATCTGCATAAGTCCGAACTTGCTCAAAGGCAAAATATTGTGGCGTGCCCTATCGTTTGCCATAATCTCTTTCATATGATCATAGAGAGTCTGCCGGTGTTCGGCTTTGTTCATATCGATGAAGTCAATCACGATTATGCCGCCCATATCGCGAAGGCGCAATTGTCGTGCTATCTCATCCGCCGCCTTCAGATTCACATCGAGGGCGTTGCTCTCCTGATCGGCAGAGGCTTTACTGCGGTTGCCCGAATTGACATCGATCACGTGCAGTGCCTCTGTATGTTCAATGATGATATAAGCGCCACTTTTAAACGAGACGGTCTTTCCAAACGAGCTTTTTATCTGACGTGTGATATTGAAATGGTCGAAGATGGGAATGTCTTTCCCATAGAGCTTTACAATCTCCTTATTCTCCGGAGCTATCAATCCCACATAGTTCTGTATCTGTGTGAAGGTCTCTGTCTCGTTGACGTAGATATTTTCAAAAGTCGGACTGAAAATATCGCGTATCACGCTCACCGCCCTGGAATCTTCCTCATAGATAAGCATCGGAGGCTGGCTCCTCTGCATCTTGGCGATTGACTCTTCCCAACTTTTCACAAGGCTTCGCAGCTCATTATTAAGCTCGGCTACACGTTTGTTTTCAGCCGAAGTGCGCACTATGACGCTGAATCCCTTCGGCTTGATGCTTCCTATCAACTGCCGGAGACGTATCTTTTCCTCTGTAGACTTGATTTTCTGTGAAATCGAAATCTTATCGCCAAAAGGCATCAGCACCATATAACGTCCCGTAAAGGAAATCTCTGTGGTGAGGCGCGGACCTTTCGAGGAAATAGGCTCCTTGGCTATCTGCACGAGCAACTGCTGACCCGGCTGAAGCACATTCTGGATTGTGCCCTGCTTCGGTATGTCAGGCTCAAGTTGAAACTTGGAGATGTTGGGAATTTTCTTCTTGTCGGCCATAGCCTCCTGCAAATAGGCATTGTAGGTGCTGAACTGTGGCCCAAGGTCGAGATAATGAAGAAAATCATCCTTTTCATAGCCAACAT
>CAMWIF010000183.1 GCA_947174225.1 uncultured Porphyromonadaceae bacterium
CTGCCGGCTGATGCGCCGAAATCGGTCGCACCCGTGCTTCGTATCCGCAAATGAACATTAATCTTCAATTAAAAATATAACACAGAAATGGCGCGGCATTTGGTTATGCCGAGCCGTTTCTGTGATTAGTAATTTCTAATGTTTTTATAATCGTTGGGTTACATATTTCTTTTGGATTTCTTCTGTATCAGAACTTGTAGCTTACGTTGAGGAATACGGGGAGTGCGCCGTAATTCTTCATATACTGGTACTTGAACTCAAGACCGGCTGCCCAGTTCTTGCTGAACTCATATTCACCACCGATACCGATGTTGAATACAAACTTGCTATTATCTTGTTTGTAACCGGCATGCTCATAATGCAAATTACCTATACCAATTCCGGCGGTCGGGTAAATATAAAAGCCTCCTGACAGTGGCACCATAAAATCTGCATTAGCTGTCGCAGTGAAAGTACTAAACCCGTTGTCCTCAAAACCACCGTTCAGGTCAAGGGCAAGACGGATAAGATCTGTAGCTGAGTACTGCAAACGACCACCGAGAAGGAAGTTTGTGGGACTACCTGAGCCTTCTATCACGGGCTGAACACCTAAATTGACACCGACACCAAATTGTCCTGCATGTTGTGCAAATGCTCCGGTAGCACCGAGGGCGATCATAGCTGAAGCGAGTATAACCTTTTTCATAATTTTTGATTTTTAGCAATGTTAAACATACCGTTAATAAGTTCCCGAATAGGGAATTTTTGAATTAGCGTTGAAGATTGACTTCGGTATTATAACACGACATACAAGAGAATGGTTGACTCGCAATAAAAATTTATTTGAGGAGCAATGTGAAAAAAGCGTTAAAAAAAGTTGGCTTTATCGGCAAATTATGATAATTTTGCACGTGAATCCCCACGGTATGCCGAGGTATGCCGCAAATTGGTGTTTCAAAACGTGTCAAAACTTAGGATAAACTAATCAACTATCAATAACAACTTAATTAAATCAAAAACTGCTATGTGGTTATCATCCTCATCCGTAGGACGTAAGTTCGTTATGGCCATCACAGGCGCGGCGCTCGTCCTATTCGTCACATTTCACTGTTTGATGAACGCAGTAGCTATCTGCTGGCCGGCAGCCTACAACTCGATCTGCGAGTTCCTGGGTGCCAACTGGTATGCTCTCATTGCCTCAGCAGGCCTGGCTGCGCTTATCATTATCCACATCATCTATGCTGTGGTGCTGACTCTTCAGAACCGCAAGGCACGCGGCAACGACCGCTACTCCATCTCCAAGCGTCCGAAAAACGTGGAGTGGTCAAGCCAGAACATGCTCGTGCTCGGTATCGTTATCCTCGCTTTCCTCGCTGTGCATATGATCCAGTTCTGGGCTAAGATGCAGCTTCAGGAGATCCGTGGCGTAGAGGAGGCTCTTCCCCCTGCTGCGGGCACTCTCTTCATTCAGGAGGCTTTCCAGCTTGTGTGGACTCCCATCGTCTACATCATCGGTTTCATTGCTCTTTGGTTCCATATGAACCATGGTTTCTGGTCAATGTTCCAGTCTTGCGGTTGGACCAACACCGCATGGATCGAGCGTCTCAAGAAGATCGGTTGCTGGTGGGTGTCAATCGTGGTTTGCTGCTTCATCGCCCAGGCCATCGTCTTCACAGTAAAAGCTCACCAACACTACTACATTAACAACGAAGATCTCCGCGCTCAATATGTGGAAATGGTAGGTGAAATGTGCATGAAGGATTTCGGTCCTGACGCTGCCCAGATAGTAAATCAGATCAGCTCAATGCCTTACAGCGTTGTGTCTGAACAGATACCTCAGGCTGTACAGCAGATGAACGCACAGCTTGAGAACCCCGGATTCGCAGGTCAGATGGAATCTAATCCTGAGATGAAGAAACAGTTTGAGACCCAGCTTAAGCTCTTCAAGAGCTACAAAGTGTTGTTCGACTACCTCAGTGCCCAACCCGTAGTTGAGGAAGTAGTTGAAATCGAAGCTAACCCCAACCCTGCAAACTAATTTAGCGCTATGGCAAATTTAGATAAAGTTAAAGTAATGAATCCGGCAGACTCTAAGATCCCGGAGGGTCCTATCGCTGAGAAATGGACCAACTACAAAGCTCACCAGAAGCTCGTTAACCCCGCCAACAAGCGTAAACTTGACGTTATCGTTGTCGGAACCGGCCTTGCCGGAGCTTCTGCCGCCTCCACTCTCGCAGAGCTCGGATTCAACGTGCTCAACTTCTGCATCCAAGACAGCCCCCGCCGCGCTCACTCTATCGCAGCTCAGGGCGGTATCAACGCTGCCAAGAACTACCAGAACGACGGCGACTCTGTATATCGTCTTTTCTATGACACCGTTAAGGGTGGCGACTACCGCGCACGCGAAGCCAACGTTTACCGTCTCGCCGAGGTAGCCAACAACATCATCGACCAGTGTGTGGCTCAGGGTGTCCCCTTCGCACGTGAATACGGCGGTCTTCTCGCCAACCGTTCTTTCGGTGGCGCTCAGGTAAGCCGTACATTCTATGCAAAAGGTCAGACAGGCCAGCAGCTTCTTCTCGGTGCCTACTCTTCTCTCAACCGTCAGATCCAGCTTGGTAAGGTGAAGAGCTACAACCGTTATGAGATGCACGACGTAGTGCTCATCAAAGATAAGGACGGTGTAGAACGCGCACGCGGTATCATCGCCAAGAACCTTGTGACAGGCGAATTCGAGCGTTTCGCAGCTCACGCAGTGGTTATCGCCACCGGCGGTTACGGCAACACCTACTTCCTTTCTACCAACGCTATGGGTTGCAACTGCTCCGCAGCTATGGCATGCTACCGCAAGGGCGCATACTTTGCAAACCCCGCTTATGTGCAGATTCACCCTACCTGTATCCCCGTTCACGGCGACAAGCAGTCTAAGCTGACTCTTATGTCTGAGTCTCTCCGTAACGACGGCCGCATCTGGGTACCCAAGAATATTGAGGATGCCAAGAAACTCCAGAAGGGTGAAATCAAGGGTAGCGACATTCCCGAAGAGGAGCGCGACTACTACTTGGAGCGTCGTTATCCGGCATTCGGTAACCTCGTGCCCCGTGACGTCGCTTCACGTGCTGCCAAGGAGCGTTGCGACGCCGGCTATGGTGTCAACAACACCGGCCTTGCCGTGTTCCTCGACTTCTCAGAGGCTATCAACCGTCTCGGTATCGACGTGGTTCGTCAGCGTTATGGCAACCTCTTCGATATGTATGAGGAGATCACCGACGTTAATCCAGGTGAGTTCGCACGCGAGAAAGATGGCGTGAACTATTATAACCCGATGATGATCTTCCCCGCTATCCACTACACAATGGGTGGCATCTGGGTTGACTACGAGCTTCAGACCTCAATCAAGGGTCTCTTCGCTATCGGCGAGTGCAACTTCTCCGACCACGGTGCTAACCGTCTTGGCGCATCTGCCCTTATGCAGGGTCTCGCCGACGGCTACTTCGTGCTCCCCTACACTATCCAGAACTATCTTAGCGACCAGATCACAGTACCTCACTTCACTACCGACACTCCGGAGTTTGACGCTGCTGAGGCAAAATGTATCGCTGAACAGGATAAGCTCCTCAACATCAAGGGCAATCGTTCTGTTGACTCTATCCACAAGGAACTCGGCCACATCATGTGGGAGTATGTGGGTATGGCACGTGACAAAGAGGGTCTTGAGACAGCTCTTAAGAAACTCAAAGAACTCCGCAAAACATTCGAGAAGGAGCTCTTTGTGCCCGGCACCAAAGAGGGTATGAACATCGAGCTTGACAAGGCTTTCCGTCTCAACGACTTCATCACTATGGGTGAACTTATCGCCTACGACGCACTCAGCCGCAACGAGAGCTGCGGTGGCCACTTCCGCACCGAGTATCAGACCGAAGAGGGTGAGGCTAAGCGCGACGACCAGAACTGCTTCTATGTAAGCTGCTGGGAGTATGAGGGTAGCGACAACAAAGCCCCTGAGCTTATCAAGGAGCCTCTCCACTATGAGGCCATCAAGGTACAGACACGTAACTATAAGTCATAAACCGGGCAGTGTGAACAACATTCCCAAAAACTGTAAGAAATTTCAATTATGGAAGAAAATATAATGAAAGTCAACCTCAAGGTATGGCGTCAGGAGAATGCCAGAGCGCAGGGCCGGTTTGAGACTTACGAGAATGTCGAGACCACCCCTGACACCTCTTTCCTTGAGACCCTTGACATCCTCAACGAGCGTCTCGTAGAGGATGGAAAAGAACCGATTGTCTTCGATCACGACTGTCGTGAGGGTATCTGCGGTATGTGCTCCCTCTACATCAACGGTCATCCCCACGGACCTGCAACAGGTGCTACTACCTGCCAGCTCTATATGCGTCGTTTCCAGAACGGAGAGACCATCACTGTTGAGCCTTGGCGTTCCGCCGCTTTCCCTGTTATCAAAGACCTTATGGTAGACCGTAACGCCTTTGATAAGATCCAGCAGGCAGGTGGCTACGTATCGTTCAACTGTGGCGGTGCCCAGGATGCCAATGACCTCCCCATCTCCAAGGTGAACGCTGACGAGGCTATGGACTCTGCAAGCTGCATCGGCTGCGGCGCATGTGTGGCTGCCTGCAAGAACGGCTCCGCTATGCTCTTCGTATCAGCTAAGATCAGCCAGCTTTCTCTCCTTCCCCAGGGTGAGGTTGAGAAATATCGTCGTGCCCGCGCTATGGTGGCAAAGATGGATGAACTCGGCTTCGGCAACTGCACCAACACCGGTGCTTGCTCTGCTGAATGTCCCAAGAACATCAAGCTTTCCAACATCAGCCGCATGAACCGTCAGTTCATTGCTGCCAAGTGCAAGGAATAATCCTTCGCCTACCAAGCCAAGCATAAGGAATAATTATCGTAATCATCAACCTGCCAAGCGGCAAGGACAGTTGACTGCCTTGGGCGAGTAGACTCCGCCCGGTGTCAATGAATAATTCTCAGGTCGGAATCAAGTCGATTCCGACCTTTTTTATATATCTTTTATGTGTCACAAATTTTATATGTCTTTTATGTGTCACGAGGCAATTTTATATGCCACGAAGTAATTTTAAGCTTATTTCAAGGCTATAACGCAATTTTTAAGCGAAAAAAATTGTAAGAGGCAAAGTTTTTGCCTAAATTTGCGATTGATTGGCTTCAAAGGCAAACTCCGAAGTCAAAATATGCTTAGTTATAAACCATTATAAAACCAATTAATATGAAGAAACTTCTACTTTTCGCAGCCCTCTTCGCCACCGCTATGGTAGGTCGGGCACAAAGCTTCACCGTATCTACGATCCATGACAACGAGTCGGTGGTAGTAGAGAATGGCTCTTACCTCATATGTACCGATTATCGTGACGAGACTGATGAGATACCCGAAGATAATGGAGGTTATACTTATGAGGTAAAGCTCTATGTAAAGGGAAACAGCCTTACTACACCCAAGGTCACAGGTACCCTTCTTTGTGGCACCTACCCTACTAAAGAAGAACTTGATGAAGATAATGAGTTTGTAGGAGAAACCCTATACTTCAAATGGGGTGTAGCGGAGATTTGTAATAGTACAACTTGCTTTCCGGCACGAGATGGCAACTTAGGTCAGGGCAATATCGACGTGGCTTCTATAAATCCCAATTATTTTGTATACCATCTTATGTCAGCCCCTTCCGATCTTACATCTGAGTATAAAACTACTATTGTCTCAACTACAGATCCCACTGACTCTTTTGAGTGTACTCTTGTTTTCGCTCCTACCAAAGAAGCAGGTGAGGAATTCATTGCCAATGCAGGTGTGAACGACATCATTGCAGACGGTGATGCCGCTCCTGTTTACTATAACCTCAACGGTATGAAGGTAGCCAATCCCT
>CAMWIF010000184.1 GCA_947174225.1 uncultured Porphyromonadaceae bacterium
GTTAAATTCCTTAGCGGTATTGACGGCATCGTTACCTGTCATTGAGTCAACCACGAAAAGGATCTCCTGCGGCTTGACTGCATTCTTGATGGCTTCGATCTCATCCATCATCTCTTCATCTACGGCAAGACGGCCGGCGGTGTCGATGATGACAAGGTCATTATGGTTAGCCTTTGCGTGGGCTATGGCGTTGAGGGCTATCTGAACGGGGTTCTTGCTTCCTTCTTCTGTATACACAGGCACATTTATACTGTTGGCAAGCACCTTCAGCTGCTCGATAGCCGCAGGACGGTAAACGTCGGCAGCCACGAGCAAAGGACGCTTACCTTTGGCAGACTTCAGTTTCTTGGCAAGTTTGCCGGAAAATGTAGTCTTACCTGAACCCTGAAGACCCGACATCAGTATTACGGCAGGATTGCCCGACAGATTGAGCGGAGCCTCCACACCGCCCATAAGCTGAACAAGCTCGTCGTGCACAATCTTCACCATAAGCTCTTTCGGCTTAAGGGATGTGATGACGTTCTGACCTATGGCCTTTTGCTTTACCTTGTCGGTAAAAGTCTTCGCCACCTTATAGTTGACGTCGGCATCGAGGAGTGCTCGACGCACATCCTTCACCGTTTCGGCTATATTGATTTCGGTGATTCGGCCTTCACCTTTGAGAATCTTAAATGATTTCTCTAATCTTTCTGATAAACTGTTAAACATATAATTCTATTCCTGATTTCCCTTGTGTATGGTATGGCGTCGGCTGATACGGGTCATTACACCAGCCTATTGGTGGCTGTGTCAGGGAAAATGACCGTGGGTTTGAAGTCCTTGGCCTCTTCGGGAGTCATAAGGCCATACGCCATGATGATTACAATGTCGCCGGGTTGAACCTTACGGGCGGCTGCCCCGTTGAGGCATATCACACCGCTTCCCTCCTCACCGGCTATGGTGTAAGTGTCGAATCGCTCCCCGTTGTTGTTGTCGACGATCCATACCCTCTCCCCTTCCAATATATTGGCGGCTTTAAGAAGGGCACTGTCAATGGTGATGCTTCCGATATAGTTAAGATTCGCCTCCGTCACTGTGACGCGATGAATCTTTGATTTCATCATCTCTATATACATGATGTGTTTCTCTTTAAGTATACCTCCTGCTGCGTTATTTCGGCAAGCGATAGGCTATATTATCTATGAGACGCACCTTTCCGCAATAGACGGTGATGCAGCCTACGACATAGGGAGATTCCTCCCATTCGTCGATAGCCTCCAAAGTGCGACCGTCAACAATCTCGAAATACTCCACCTGAAGTTCTGGCACAGCGTTCAGACGCTCCACAACGGTGTCGTGGGTGGCTCTTACCGAATGATCACGACTGTATTCTACACTATACTTAAGCGCATCGTGTATTTCGGGAGCTATGGCACGCTGCTCGGGAGTGAGAAGAGCGTTACGGCTTGAGAGGGCGAGCCCATCGTCAGCGCGCTTTATCGGACAAGCGATAATATCTACCTTTATGCCCTCGCTCCTCACCATATTCCTTATCACGGCTATCTGCTGGAAGTCTTTCTCACCGAAATAAGCACGGTCGGGATTCACAATCCGGAAAAGAAGACTCACTACCTGAGCCACTCCCTGGAAATGTCCCGGACGATATTTCCCCTCCATCACCTCTGCGGCAGGACCGAGGTCGAACTCGTGTTTGGGCTGTGCCTCCGGTCCTCCCGGATACATCTCCTCTACAGAGGGAGCGAACACTGCCGAAACGCCGGCTTTGGCAAGGAGTTTGAAATCATCTTCCTCCTGACGGGGATAGGTGGCGAGATCGGTAGGATTGTTGAACTGTGTGGGATTAACAAACAAACTTACAATAGTCACGTCATTCCCCTTGACGGCTTGCTCCACAAGTGAAAGATGACCTTCATGCAGAGCGCCCATCGTGGGCACCAGACCCACCGATGCCCCGCGCCCCTTGGCAGTGGCGACAAAGTCACGGACATCGTTGACTGTTCTTAATATAATCATTGCCTTTGTTTTTCTACCGTAGCCGGACATGTCCGACCCGGTGTTGGAAAAAGTTTGGTTGGGTGTTTTTGCAGACAGCCCTCTTCACCTCCCGCTTCGGGCGATGGAGAGAGGCATCTGCTATCAGACTGCAAAATTAATGAAATCTTCACAATCTCCCCAATCATTTATAGCTAAAATTACCTCGTGACTATTAAAGATATTTAAAAAAACGCCCTGTGAGCCTTTTTATAGCCGGCAAACGCAAAATATTTATTAACTTTGCAGATATTTACCGAGCCTCTATGTGGCTCGGCTGAATTCAAGTAGCATGACAAACAACAACCGTATCCTTCTCATTAGTCAGGAAATTTCCCCTTACCTCTCCGGACCACAGGCTGCCTTCGGAAAGGCGCTTGCTCAGGGCATGCAGGAAAGGGGTTTTGAAGTCAGAACTTTCATGCCGAAGTTCGGCACTGTTAACGAACGCCGCAACCAGCTCCACGAAGTAATCCGACTCAGTGGCGTCAATATCATAATCGACGACAACGACCATCCCCTTATTATTAAGGTGGCATCTCTACAGCCGTCCCGAATCCAGGTGTATTTCATCGACAACGACGACTTCTTCCTTAAAGATGATGCAGACACCGACGCTGCAGGCAGCAATCGTGCCGACAACGACGAGAGAATAATATTCTACACACGGGGCACCTTGGAGACTGCCAAGAAGCTTCGCTGGGATCCTGTGGTGATTCATTGTGCCGGATGGTTCAGCTCGCTTATACCCCTCTATCTCAAACGTCTTTATAACGATGACCTCTCGTTTAAGGGTGCCAAAGTAGTATATACCGTTACTTCCGACAAGCTCTCCACCCCACTCGACGAGCGTTTTCTCATCAAATTGAAAGCTGACGGTGTGCCGGTGCGCGACATCAAGAAATTCTCCTCTATGACCCCCGACACCGATATGCTCCACCGTATGGCTATCGATTACTCCCACGCCGTCGTGTTCCGGGATCCGGATGTATCGCCCGAGCTGATCGAGTATGTAAAGGAATCAGGCAAGCCCTATCTCGTGATCGATAATCCCGACAAAGAGGCAGACGCATATGCCGAATTTTTCAAATCGCTCTGACCGCTCCGTACACTCCCCACATCCCATTTATTCTAATTCACTTCTTTATAAACGTATATGAAGTCTTCTCGCTTTTTTCTCCCGGCAGCCGCTCTCCTGTTTGCCGGCAGTCATATGGCCTGCGAAGGTGATGTAAGCCAAATCGGAGGCTCTATTGCTTCCGGTGAAGTCAATATCTCCATAGATTCCCTGAAGTATGACCTTCAGGCACACACTATCGACAACCGCACATTTGATGCCCGCTCGGGCAACATCCTGCTCGGTAAGATTAATGTGCCTGAATATGGTCGTCTTGACTGCTCGTTTGTCACCCGGCTCCTTTCAATTACCCAGTTGCCGGATTCGATTACGGAAACTCGCGAGAAGTTGGATAAATTTCTTCAGAAACTCGACAGCTGCGCCGTGCAGCTTTATATGGTGCGTGGCAATTTCGTAGGTGATTCGCTTGCCCCTCAACAGGCTAAGCTCTTCCAACTCACAAAGCAGTTGCCCGATGACATCACCAACGAATTTAATCCGGAAGGTTATTATAATCCCTCCTCACCTCTCGGACGCAAGAACTATACCCTCGCCAACGTCGGCGCAAAAGACGAGTCATATCTGAAATATGGTGATTTTCAGGTTAATATACCCGTAGATAGGCAGTTTGCCGTCGACATCTTTGAGAAGTATATGAGCGATCCGGGCATTTTCAACTGGCCCTCGCAGTTCGCTACTTTCATTCCCGGTTTCTATGTGGAAAGCTCTTTCGGCAACGGATGTATGGCAAGTTTCTCACAGCTTGCAGTGACAGCCTTTTTCTATGATTTGGTGCGACAGGTTAAGAAAGACGACGACGGCAACAGTATAAAAGACTCTGAAGGAAACTACGTCTATGAGACAGTCCATCAGAAAGATTCAATTGTGCTCTGCACCACCACTCCGGAGGTGCTCAGCAGTAACCGTATAGACTATCAGCCCTCCCGGTCAATCTTGCAGCGCATAAACGGTGGAGAGAATATCATCACTACCCCCGGCGGATTCACTACACAGTTCACTTTCCCCGCAAGGGAGATCATCGACAAGTATCACGCCGGCAACACTAATCTTTCAATTGTCAGCGGTCTCTCAATGACCATACCGGCAGATACGGTCAAGAATAATTTCGGCATCTATGGTGCCCCTTATATGCTGCTGATAAAGACTTCGGAGGTTGAGAAGTTCTTCGCAAGCAACTCCATTCCCGATAATCTCTCATCTTTCTATGCTACCTATAACTCAACTATCGGCGGCTATAGATTCTCTTCGATGCGATCCTATATACTCGATCTTATCGCGAAAAAGGAGATAAAGGATGAAGACGTGGAATTTTCTCTGATTCCCGTGAACGTCACCCTTGAAGGTACCGGCACTAATAGCTCAGTCACTTATGTGACTAAGTGTGTGCCCTACACCGTGCAGCCTACAATGACTAAGCTCGACACAAAGAACACCACCATTGTATTCACCTTCTCATCTCAGATGGTGGAATAATGTCTTTTCTTCGTGTGATTTTCCAAACGTATAATCATAACGCCCCATAATATGATAATCCATTCGCTGTTATTCAGCCTTATATCCTTTATCACCGGGGCCGACAGTATTGGCTCCGCTCCACAGGCGGAGCTTCTTTTTGTCGGTGATGCCATGCAACATCAGGCACAGCTCGACCGTGCATCTCAACTCGCCAACGGTTCCGGCTATGACTATTCCGATTGCTTCACCTTGATAGCCCCCACTGTCACAAGTGCCGATTATGCCGTCTGCAATCTTGAGGTACCACTCGGAGGGGGACCCGATTATACAGGCTACCCCTGTTTCAGTGCTCCCGATTCCTATGCCATAGCTCTGCGCGACGCTGGTTTCGACCTTATGCTGACTGCCAACAACCATTGCCTTGACCGTCGTGACAAGGCGGCACGGCGCACCCTCACCGCCCTCGACAGCCTCGGCATAGACCATATCGGCACTTACCATGATGAGGCGCAGCGCGATTCGCTTGTGCCTTTCATCAAGGACATAAACGGGTTTAAGATAGGATTTCTAAATTACACCTATGGCACCAACGGTATTCCTCCCCGTGAAGGAGTAGAGGTTTCGATGATTGACCGCGACAAGATGGCACACGAGATAAAGCTCACCCGTGAAGCGGGAGCAGAGATTGTAGTTGTGGCAATGCACTGGGGCATAGAGTACGTGCTTCTGGAAAACGGAGTGCAGAGAGACTTGGCTGATTTCCTCGTTGACCAGGGCGTTGACCTGATTATCGGTGGACACCCCCACGTGATTCAGCCGATGAAGGTGGTGCGCAATGAGAAGGAAAACAAGGATGTATTGGTGGTATACTCGTTAGGCAATTTCATCTCCAATATGAAGACAGCCGACACACGCGGTGGTGCTCTCGTAAGAGCCTTCATAGTAAGAGATCCCGACGGAAAAGCCCGTTTCAGCCACGCCGACTACGACACCTTCTTCTCCGCCAAACCCGCCGGAGGGAAGTCGAATTTCAAAGTCATACCCTCCTGGATTCCCGAAGAGATTCCGGCTCAACAGAAAGCCCACTGGCTCCTATTCGAACGGGGCGCACAAAAAATCTTCGATACCCACAACGTCAACGTCCCCCGCCGCCAAAAATACCCCCACCCTAACCCAATAACAATATCAAATCCGCTGTAACCCACAAAGTTACGGCGGATT
>CAMWIF010000185.1 GCA_947174225.1 uncultured Porphyromonadaceae bacterium
ATGTCACAATCGGTGAGAACCTTGTTGTAGCCAACTGGAAAAATCGTGGCGTTGACGTAGCCGGTGACCGTGGTATACCTTTCACTGCTATGAGCCAGCATCCCGCTCTTCCAGTAAAGGGTATCAATGGCGAATGGGCACGTCCGCTCGAACTTATCGCCTCTGACCTTGCCAACCCGATGCAGATTATCCGCAATTCGCAGGACAATGACCTCAACAGCTGGAGAATCCTCGGCAATGCTTTCCTTGAGGTGAAACCTGTAGAGGGTCTTATCCTCAAAACAAACATAGGTATCGAGCACAGCCAGTATTTCAACCAGACTCTCGGCAGACGTACTAACCCCGGCGACGTGAACAGTATGAGTTCCGTATACGGTCAGGGTGACACCTGGACTTGGACAAACACTGCCAACTATAACAAGACCTTCAACGAGAAGCACCACCTTACAGCTCTTATCGGTACAGAGGCTATCGGCTATACATTCAAAGATCTCTCTGCTTCACGTGAGGACTATATGTTTGAAGATACCGACTTTATGCAGGTAGGTTCCGGTTCAGGCACACGTAACAATGGCGGTGGTAAGACTCAGTGGAGCGTATTCTCACTCTTCGGCAAGATCGACTACAACTACGACGACCGCTATCTCGCTTCGTTCACTATCCGTCGTGATGAGAACTCACGCTTCGCAAAGGGTCACCGTTCAGGAGTATTCCCTGCTTTCTCTCTCGCTTGGCGTCCGACTCAGGAGAAATTCTGGCCCGAAAACACTGTGCTTACCGATATGAAGATTCGTTACTCTTGGGGTCAGAACGGTAACGCTAATATCCCGCCGCTTTACCCGACTTACTCTACTTATATCTACAATACAGGAAACGGTGCATACGACATCTCAGGCACCAACTCACAGACCACTCCCGGTATCACACTCTCAGCTTCCGGTAATCCCGATCTGAAATGGGAGACCACAACACAGAACAATATCGGTGTTGACCTCCAGTTCCTTAACGGTGCGATAAACGTGACCGCCGACTACTATGTGAAGAAGACTACAGATATGCTTACAATTCCGCCGGCACTCGACGTAGCAGGTGAGAACGCCTCTATCTGGCTTAACACAGGTTCTATGCGCAACAATGGTTGGGAAGTGTCAGTGGCTTACAACAGCCCTTCTTACGGTGACTTCTCCTGGAACGGTTCTGTCAACGTATCTCAGTATAAGAACAAGCTCCTCAAACTTAACAACCTTCAGAAGTTTATCGGTGGTGATGTTCGCCTTATCCCCGGTGAGGCAATGGGTGTATACTACGGCTATGTATGTGACGGTATCTTCCAAGACAAGGCTGAGGTAGCCAACCACGCAATTCAGGAGGGTGCAGCTCCCGGACGCCTTATCTATCGCGACCTTGACGGCAATGGGGTAATCGACGACAACGACCGTTGCATCATAGGTAATCCGAATCCTGAGATTTCTCTCGGTCTTAACCTTGCCTTCCGTTATAAGGCTGTCACTCTTGATATGTTCTTCGCAGGTGACTTCGGTCAGGATCTCATCAACCATATGAAGCGTCAGCTCTACTCGATGAACTACGGTAACCTTGCCACCAACCGCGCAAAGGATATACTCAACGCCTGGACTCCCGAGAACAGTGGCAGCAAGATTCCTGCTCTCTCACTTACTGACGACAACAACGAGGCACGCTTCTCATCTTACTATGTGGAGAATGGCTCCTATATGAAGATGAAATACATTAAGCTCTCTTACTCATTCCCTGAGAAGATTTCCAATGCAATCGGCGCACAGGGTATAGACGTGTTCGGCCAGGTTGAGAATCTCTTCACAATCACCAAATATAAAGGTCTTGATCCGGAGATACTCCCCGGCGAGTATGGCTCTCTCACCGATAACGGTGCTTATCCGCGTCCCCGCACTTTCACTCTCGGTGTTAACCTCAACTTCTAAAGAAGCTCATACAACACCAAAGTTGAATAACGACTTTCAAACCAATTAAGAAAAACCAGCAATGAAAACCATAAAATCATTCATAAAGAAGTCAGCTTTCGCTGCCACAATGCTCTCCCTCGGCTTGGGAACCGTGGCTTGTAACGATCTTCTCGACACAAAACCACAGGGTGCCTTCACTTCCGAGCAGCTCGGTGAAGATGAGGCTGTAGACATGATGACCGCAGCCTATGCAACTCTTCTCTGCCACTATTTCGGCAACAACGAGTCGTTTGCCGGTCCGCTCAACAACTGGGTGATCGACCTCCGTTCAGACGATGCCCTCAAGGGTGGCGACGGCGTTACGATGGAGGGCTATATGCACCAGCTCGAAATCGGCAACGTGGAGAGCAACAACGATGTGATCAATTTCAAATGGCGCAACAATTATTTCTCCATCTCACGCTGCAACACTGCCATCAAGGCTCTTCAGGCTGCCGGCAATCTCGATGAGTCGGTAAAGGCTTCCTACATCGCAGAGATGAAGACTCTCCGTGCCTACTACTACTTCGATATGTATCGTCTCTTCCAGAAATTCCCCTATTTCGACGAGACCGTTGCCAATCCCTCAGAGTGCCGTGCCGACGAATATACACGTGCCGAGATAATGAGCTTCATCAAGCAGGACCTTACCGACTGCTATAAAGCTCTTCCGGAGACTCAGACCGAGCCGGGTCGCTTCAACCGCTATGTAGCAGCCGCCGTGCTTGCTAAGGTTGCGCTTTTCGATTCAGATTGGGCAACTGCCGAGACCTATGCAGGATATGTGATCTCTTCCGGTCAGTATGAGCTTTATCCCAACTTCCTCGATATGTCGAAGCCTGAGATGAACAATCAGTACGAGTCGGTTATGGCTGTGCAGTTCTCATCTGCCAACTCTCCCGACCAGTTTAACTTCTGCAACTGTCTTAACTGTACTTGGTCAGAGGGCAACCTCTATGGCAACGGTGACGATTTCTATCTCGCATCGCAGGATCTTGTGAACGCTTTCCGCACCGATGAGGTAGGTCTTCCTTATCTTAACGGTGACCAGAACGCAGAGAGTGTCACTTCTGCCGACTATGCCGGAAATGTCGATCCGCGCCTTGACTTCACTCTCGGACGTATCGGTATGCCTTGGAGAGGGCATATGTATAATGAGCAGTGGTGTCGTAACCTTGAGCTTTATGGTCAGTATTCAGGTAAGAAGCCTTATCCCGCTCCTGAAAATCCGGAGGTTAAGCCCGGTATTGTGCCTTGGGGCGCTTCTTCACTCAACTACATCATTATCCGCTATGCCGACGTGATGCTTATGAAGGCTGAGGCTCTTATCGAGCAGAATAAGGACCTTGACCAGGCACGTGATCTCATCAACCGTATCCGTGCAAAGGCTGAACGTTCTGTGAATCCCTCTTACTCACCGGTAGACATTAATCCTATGATTGCCAATTATGCAGTGGGTCAGTATTCCGCAACCTCCTGGAATCAGGACTATGCACGTAAGGCTGTGCGCCATGAGCGTCGTGTGGAACTTGCTATGGAGGGTCACCGTTGGTTTGATCTTCTCCGCTGGGGTACCGTCGTAGAGGTCGTAAACAAGTATTATGACTTCGAGAAGGAGTATCAGCCTTATTACTCCACAGCTAACCTCACTGCTGATGAGCTTTACTTCCCGATTCCTCTCAATCAGAAGGACAACGCAGGAGATCTCTACGATTAATCTGCCAAACGCAGGTCTTAGGATCTATCATAAGAAGTTTTAATAATTTCTAAAGTCTCAATTCCAATAAATATAAATTGAAACAATGAAAACAGCATATAAATATGGTTTTGGTGCGCTCGTAGCCTTTATGGGCGCCACCTTCACCTCTTGCGGTGATTTCGAGCCTACAGGTTATGAACCCGTTCCCGAACTCCCCACAGTCAGCAACCTGAAAGCTGAGATAGCCCGTCACGACATCAATCTCAGTTGGCAGCTTCCTTCTGCAAAGGATATTACCGACGTGGAGATTGTGCTCAACGGCAATACTAAGAATCCCATCAAGTTGGGTGCCTCTGCCACTTCCTATACTGTAGTGGGTCAGCCTTTGGGTGAGGAAGGCTACTACACTGTGAAGGTTTGCTATGGCGACCGCTATGTGTCGGAGGGTGTCACCACTACTGCCACACTTCCTGAAGAATCGCTTGCCGGCGTAAACAATCCATCGGCTAATGTAAATGGACGTACAGTTACACTTAGCTGGACTCTCCCCTCAGCTGTGGGTATCACCGGAGTGCGTGTATATCGCGGTACAGACGTGGCAGGAGCCGTTTCTCTTCCTGCCGGCACTACCAGCTATGCCTATAAGTCACAGCCGATGGATCAGGAACTCACCTATACCATAGAGGTTATGTATGACACTTACTATCCCTCAGTGCCTCAGCAGGTGAAGGCAACCGTGCCTTACATTGCTCCAAAGATGGGTTATCTCCTCACAACAGAGGACTTCCGTGACCTTCCCGACGACGATGAGAGAGCTGCAGCACGTTGGTTCTCACAGCAGGAGAATGCAGAGTTCGTTACCGTGTCGCAGCTTGCAGAGCTTGATGTGGATATTTATCCTGTAGTTTGGGTTGAAATTGATAGAGTAGGTCTCGAGATAGGTTGGCAGAACCTTCCTGCTGAGTTCTCTTCAGAAGCGTCAATCGCTGCTCTCAAAGCTTATTCCGCAAACGGCGGTAATCTCTTCCTCGCGAATATGGCTACCCAGCTTACGGTGCCTCTTGGTTTCGTTCCCGACAATATGGCTCCTACCGTATATGGTAATGGCGACGGTGGCAGTGGCGACGACGTATGGGTAATCAATCCTCACCTTGGATGGGACTTCAAGGATGGCGGCGACCAAGGTTATTATGACCGTGCCGAACACGCAATCTTTGCTGGTATCACTCTCGAGGATCCTAACGGATACGGCTACGATGCGCTTCCTCTCATTGGTCCCGGTCAGCGTGAAGACCACAACTGTCTCTGGGATTGCAACATCTATGGGCGTGGTCAATATCCCGACGTGATTGCCAACTTTGAGGCTACCACCGGTTCGATGGTTCTCGCAACTTGGGGTCATGTACGCGACCACTGTGTTGCCGGTTTGGTTGACTTCTATGCTACTGCAGAGCACGGTCGTTGCGTGGCTATGGGTCTTGCAGCCTACGAGTGGAATCAGAACTCAGGTATGAATCCCTATCAGGGCAATGTTGAGAAGCTTACAGAGAATATCCTCAACTATCTGAAATAAACTATTCCTTACTTACGTTATAATCTAAAGCTCAGGAATGGACTTTAGATTATAACGTTTTCATACGATTAACCTGTAACATTTTCTATTGCAACATTATCCTATAATTTTTTCATCATGAATTCAAGACTTCTCTTCTTGTCATTTGTGCTTACAGCTGCCGGAAGCATTTCCGCGGAACGTGTGTTACACTTCCCGATGGAAGCCGATAAATATGGCGAACTTTCGGAAGAGGTTGCAAATGGCTATCTTCAAGTATATGGTCGTCATATAAATGAAAATATTGACGGTGCCGTTGGTAAGGCTTTGCGCTTCGACGGTTATTCCACCTATGCACAGGGTAACATCAAGGCTTTGGGTGACCGTGACCAAATGACAGTGTCTATGTGGGTTGCTCCGGAGACCTATCCTGTGGTCAAATTCGATACTCCCACCGATGATAAGATACGCCTTGCCGGCACTCTTGACGAGGATAAGCAGACCGGGTGGTCGTTCAATCTTGGCTACACCGGTAAGTATTCTTTTAAGACTTATAGCGAAGGGTGGCCCGTGGAGGTTGAGGCTGCCGATCTGTTGCCCTGTTAC
The DNA here is from genome assembly GCA_947174225.1 of uncultured Porphyromonadaceae bacterium. Lineage (GTDB taxonomy): Bacteria > Bacteroidota > Bacteroidia > Bacteroidales > Muribaculaceae > Lepagella. Next base: position 5,840 of record CAMWIF010000185.1, read on the forward strand.
GAGT
>CAMWIF010000186.1 GCA_947174225.1 uncultured Porphyromonadaceae bacterium
ATAATATATTAGGTAACACTGTACCTTATTCCAACACTGAGCTTGCATAAAAACTAAATTCCGATATCTACTCAATGTGGATAGCTGGATATACATACCCAACTCATTTGAGTGTGGGCTGGTCCATAATCGTCACATAAAAATCGCCATTAATGTTGATAACATTAAAAGCCATCTTCGTGGTCGGAACTTCGCAATTGTCTGGAGATGGCTCTCCGAATATGACATCATACACTATTACATTATATAAAGGCTCTTTAAAAACCGCTTCCTTTACTTTGAAATCCTTAACTGGAAAAATGCGGCTTCGATTGCGTAACTGTACCGCTATTTCGTCAGGAAGAGGTGACACAGTAGTATCGGCACTATCAAATACATAGAGTTTTGATAAAGCTTCGTCAAAATGCTCTTCCTGAAAGGATCTCATAATTTCTTCTGTAGTGGATAAGATGGATAACGAGTCATTATCCGACACCCCATAGCTTTCTTCTCCTTCGGTTTGTGCTTTACGAGAACACGCCCCTGCCAACAGGATAATGAAAGCAGAAAGGGCAAGTATTTTTGAAATTGATTTCATTTGTTGATAATTGTTAAAGAGGGAGCGACCAACACGGTCACTCCCTCACAAGTCAAGGGATCATTATATTTTACCTGCTCGAAAATTAATTGCCCATAGTTGTCTTGATGGTACATTCGATTGTGACAGAGATAGAACCGAGTTCATAGTCAATTACGAATGGGATCTTGACCTTAAATTGCTTAACGTTCACATCGCTGTTGAAATAAGTGATGGTACCGAACTGTCCTTTTACAAGGTTCTTGATGGCTGCACTGTTGCCGGAGCTAATTGAAGTGCCGGCGTAAGATACATTAGCTGTAGTTACGTCTGTGCCATTCTGCTGGAACTTGAAGCTGCTCCTCAAGCTGGGGCTTACAGGCTCAAATTTACCACTTCCGGGGTTAGCAATGTCAGAGGTCATCTTATCAAGCTGGGCAGTGATGCCTTTCACATTATAGTAGCCATAGAGCCACTCCTGGTTTGCAAAGTTGACATCGCGCCAGTCGCTGAAGACAAGCATATTGTAAACATCGTTGGTACTACCGTTGGCAGTTGCATCGACAAACGGATAAACCACACCTTCATCCACATTGATAGGACGTAGGAAAGCAACATTGAAGTCACCGTTAGAGATGGTATAAGCCAGATCACAAGAGCTATAAGGCACCATACCAATTATTGCTCCAAGTTTAGCCTCAGGACGGTCCTCACCACCCATTGACGGGAATTTGTTGAGCAATTCCAAAGCCGCCGGAGTAGTAGCATATGTAATCTTACCGGTAGACTGATCAAGAGTAGCGATTTCCACACCATTCGCTTTGAGTACGGTGTTGCCATATTCACTGTTGGCAGCATTGGTAAGAAGTGCATTTACGCCCATATTGGCATTCGATACAGCTGAATAGCCGTTCAGGAGGTTGGGATTGGTGGTATTTGCCACGCTGTAAGTGATGCCGTCTACTGTCCTGTTGTTCAATGCGGAGAAATAGTACTTATATCCGAGATAATCGCTTGGCTTCGGAGAGAATGTCGGTTTGTCGTTAGTCCAAAGCTGGTCAAGATTAGCATTGATGGTAGATACAATATTACCATTGGTAGGCTGCGGAACATTGAGAAGAGCGGTGTTGTCATTCTCGCGGAACCACTTGGCAAGAACCTTTGTGCCTACAGCAAGAGTCGGCTTTTCATTGACACTGACAGTCAAGGGAAGGTATACGTCAGCGTAAACGTCTGATGTGCCCTCGAAGCAGATGTATGTAGTTGCGGTGTGATTCTCCTGCTGATAAACGAGCTGCTTAGCATATGCATCGTCAAAATTCCACTCAATGTCATAAACGTGAGTGCCATTGAGATTCTTCATGCGCGGGAGGACATAACCAATCTCCTTTGCTGAGTTGACAGATGTCCAAATACCGTCAGCATTTTTAACATACTGGATAAATACATCACTCTGGAATCCGTCACCGTCAATGTCAACTTTCTTGAAGCTGGGCTGATAGTTGGCTAAGAATACATCTTCGCTGAGTTCAGTTACCTTAAGCATCATCTGCAACGGTGCGAACTCTTCTTTCTGCTGCTCGCCGAAATCGCTGCAATTGAAATCGACATTGGCAAATGTAATGGGAGATGTCATGTAATAGTCTTCGCTGGGCACTATCTTAACCTTTATGAAGCCGTTAAGAACCACATCGTTGCCTTGAGTTACAGTCACATATACTAATGGCATATGCCCAAGTTCATCAGGACTCTGATTGTTGACATTACTATTCACACAAGCTGTGAGTACCCCGGTCTCCGGATCAATGCTTGCCCAAGAACTTTCAGATACTGTATTGTTGCCAATAGTGTAGTTGAGAAGTTCGAAGTGCATCTTAAGACCATATTTCTCCCAATCGGAAGGCTTGGTCCAAGATTTCTCAGTTCCGTTACGACCCTCGTCAACGTATGCAATCTCCAATACTGAAAGCAGATCAGTCGTGCCATTCCATTTTACGGTAGTGGTAGTGGCATGGTTTAGGGCAGTCTGAACGTTTGTATTGCCATTCACACCGTTTTCATCTACAACATTGGTTACCACCGGCTGGAAATCATAGCGATTGCTATTGTTGAAGAACTTACCGGGATAAACGTTCATGTTGTATTGGATAGCAGTAGGCTTCACGTTCATCTGGGCGAACACAGCATAATCAGATGTAACTGTATTCTCGATTTCCTTACCTTCCTCATCTTTTTGCCCGGCTACTTTAGCCTGGAGAGCGAAGATTGGCATTGTGGTGCCGTCTGCATCATAGTTCTTAGAATTGCCGGTGATTTCTACGGTAAGTATACCGTCTTTAGCATTAAAGCCTTTACCGTCATTATAGCTCTTTACCAATGCTATACCGGCACCACCGTCACGGGTGAGCATCTCGGCATCCTTGGCTACAATCTTAAGCTTATCAATATTGTCGATTACAGCACTCTCCGGATTCATATGGTAAGAAATCACCGTAGGAGCTTCATAAGACTTCTGATTGTTCTGATTGTCAACTTTCTGGAGATTCCAAGTTTTGAATTTCTGTACCTTTAGAGTTTCGCCATTATTACCTGTGCAGCTATAGACATCGTTTGTATTGTTGGCACGGGCAGTGAGCTTCAGATAATCCATATGGTAAGAAAGCGCACTTTCTACACCTCCTACATAAGCATCGGGAATGAAGACAAGGCTACGGAGGTTGGTCATGAACATCGCTGTCATTGTGTTGACTGCTGCCCCTACCTCAGTTGTGATCTTGCCTCCAAGATCAGACAGATCTTTAGAAAGGGTTGCTAACTGGGCTTCATATGTCTGCTTGAAAGTTTTCAGATCCTTGATATCTCCGTCAACAAGGGTTTTGATGGCATCTGCATTGTTTTTGATGTCTACCTTGTTCTGGGCGATGGCATCTGCATTTGTCTTTATAAGACCTGCCTGGGCTGCAATGGCTGTGGCATTGGTCTTGGCTGCTGCCTCGACTGTGGCAAGACCGGCGGTAAGGTTGGCAATTTCAGCTTTATTCTGTTCAACCTTAGCGTCGATACCCTCAACCGTTGAAGATAGGGCAGCGAAATCACTTGTCATCTTAGTTTGGAAAGCCTCAAGAGCGGTAATCTGGGTCTGAGCTTGCTGAACGAACTGAGATACCTTCTCAAGATCGGAAGAGAGAGCGAGATTCTCAACTTTACCGGATAGATCGGCAATGAGACCTTTAATGTCAAGATCGGCTTGTTCGAGGGCAGCAATTCTTGCAGCTTCCGCAGCAATCTGAGCAGCGAGATTCTGCTCGAGAGTGCCTATCTCTGCAGCGACATCGGCTTTCAGGGCAGTGATGTCAAGACCAAGAGCTTCGCACTTACCTTCAACTGCGACGATTGCGGCATTCAGACCGGCAACCTTGTCGCTCATCTCACCTGCCAAGTTGCTGATGTTGACATTAGCTTCCTCAAGCTTGGTGGCAAGTTCGGCATATTTAGCAGCTACATCATCCTTAACGCCGTTTAGATCGCCTTGCACACCGTTCAGAGCATCTTTAAGACCGTCTAAGCCCTCTTGAAGGCTTGAAACGCTTTCAAGAATAGCGGCGATAGCATCGGTGTTGCCCTGAATCTTACCTGCATTTGCAGATATTTTCTCAGAGTTGCCGTCGATAAGAGCCTTATTCTCAGCAATCGCAGCTTTGTTAGCCTCGATGATCGACATAAGAGCCTCAATCTCGCTTTTAAGTTGTTCAGCTGATTCTGCAATGGCTTTAGCCGCAGCTTCCTCAGCGAATTTCTGAGCTGCCTCATCAGCATACTTCTTAGCCTCGTCGGCATACTTTTTAGCAGCCTCGTCGGAATCTTTCTTAGCCTCCTCAGCACTTGCGGCAGCTGCCTGAGCAGCATCCATAGCCGCTTGGGCAGCTTTGGCGGCGGCTTCTGCAGCAGCTTTGTTTTCGGAGATCTTTGAATCAAGGGCAGTGACCTGTCCTTTCATCTCAGTGAGAGTATTATTTATACCCTCAACAGAAGTCTCCACCTTGTCAACGGGATTCTTCCAGTCGTCATTGTTGCAGGATACGAATGCAGCAGGAGCACTGCAAGTAACCAACGACAGAAGAGCAACCTTAACAAACTTCTTCTTCATATAATTTAATTAAATTAGTGAGTAAAATGTTGTCTTATTAATTGGTTTGGGAATCAACCTTATAGCGAGGTGTGATTCTCGGGAAGTAAGATGTATTCCTGTGGATACATTGTTAGTAATTAATATTTTAGTCTACTTTTCGCTGAAGTGATGTCAGGGATTGACTGCTTGTCTTAGAAAAGTTATGCAAAATTATAGCAAATTACTCGTTTTTGTTAAGATATAGTGTTGCTCAGTTGATACACAAGTGTTGCGGAGTTTGCATATTGTCATATTTTAGTGAAAAATAGCTAAAAACTCCCTGCCAAATGATAAAAACAGTTGACAGGGAGTTTCGGAACGAATATAGCCTTACATATCATCTTCTTTCTTAATATTCTTACTTAAATCTGCAAAAAAATCTCTATTAAGAATTATAGATATACGCCTCAGTAAGGCAGTGTCAATACTATGTTTCTGAAAAAGTCTGTAGACGTTGCTTCTGTCGCACGACAATTTTCGTGCAAACCAAGCCACCGTACGTTCCTGACGCTCCAACTCCTCTTTAATGAGTTGTCCAATTGATTCCATTGTAGAGATTTTATGAAATAAAGCTCATTAGCTATAATTGAGAAATGTGTTCTCAAGCCTCGGTCTTCCCCTCGTCGGCAACTGGTTAGTATGAGTAAAGCGCAGGAATCTGTATCTGTTGCCGTCTTATCTCTGAGGCTTCTCGCATTGCCTTATCTATGTCAGACGGCAACGCAGAAGCCCACGCTCTTTATGTAAAGAAGCATCAGGTGTCAACTTCTCACGAAGTCGATACCATCGCAAAGTTTACATAACCACGGGCATCTACCGTTGCTCAATCCTTGAACATAGATAGAAATTTTGCGAGAATTTCAGAGATTCAAGAATCAGCGCGGATAAACGCTTTTAAAAAAGTATGTCTTTCAGCCCTCCTCTCATTCCCCTTACCGGGGCTTCTGCAAGGCGGTCTGTTGCCACAAAATTAGAACTTCTTTTTAGTTCTTACAAATCTTATGGGATAATTTATATGTTAAGAAGTGTTAAGTTATAGCTAAAAATATTGATTTATTGGAGGATATTGGAGTTGACGCCTTTCATGCGGTCGGATTCGTCGCCG
>CAMWIF010000187.1 GCA_947174225.1 uncultured Porphyromonadaceae bacterium
CCAGCACGGATAAGAGGAGTAACGGGTAAGGGTGAGCGACTGAGCCTCATCATCCTTAATGCAATCATCTCCGGGCACTATGTCAGCAAACGGAAGCTCGATCACTTCACCTTCACCGTCAGACACCACAAGAGCACTGATGATTGTGATGTTGGCTTCTGCCGGACCTCCCTCCCAGTCACCGTAGGAGAATCCAATACCGGTTATATCCCCCTCAAGGATAAAATCGGCGCGAACATTAGTGCTACCGGTGGGGACGTTAACAGTCTGTTCAGTATTGCCATCATATCTAATGACAAGGTTTACGTGATTCTCAGTGGTTGGCTCCATAGTGATGTTAACTCCGGAATAATCATTTTGACTCAAGGGAGTGGCAAATTCCCAGCCACCGCTTGCCCAGTTGCTGATTGTGATGGTGGGTGCATTCTCGTTAGTGAATCCCCAGCCGGAGAACGATACGGTTTCAGCTACGTTGAGGCTTAGATCCTCGGCAGCCTGAGCACTGAAGATTGACAGTGCAACAGCAACAAGCGTAAAAAATTTCTTTTTCATTGTTGTCTTTTTAATTGGTTAATATTTAGGTTAATTTATCGCTGAATATCTAATTTTATTGAGTAAATCAAAACGTTTAAAATTATGTTCCAATATTTTACCTGCAGATGAATTTCTTGCCATCCACAATATATATGCCCCCTTTGTTATTAGGAATGCCTGATAGAGGACGTCCCTGCAAATCATATATTTTCTTACTGAGATTATTCCGTTCATAGCTGATGATGCCGACAGACCCAGATGCGTTCTCAACAAATTGCCATGTATCAAACTCCACATCTCCTTTCAAAATAAGATATACTGTATGAATACCATTAATTTCTTTTGGTAAAGCTGACAAGTATTCTTCCCAATTACTGTTATCACAGTTTATTGTTAACATATCATTGGAATTTCTATTGTCAACGCGTAACGATAGACTTCCATTACCTTTCAGACGGCATTTAAGATATTTACAGTCTTTTGAAAAATCGACATTACGTACCTCAATAATACCTTCTTCAGGAATAGGCGCAGTTATACTCGTTGTGCCTACCGTAGCGACCATATGTCCTGCTTCAGCTGTTGGCTTATAAAGAATGCCGAGTGTGGCTGCCGAAGTGGAAGCATATTGAGGTATGCAAGGATTAAAGTTTCTTATGGCTTTCACTCCTGTTAAGGTTGGAATACATTCCTTGATTTCTACATTCTGCTCGTCAACCTCTATTTCATCAACATAAATGCTGCGGAAGCCCCCCTTTGTACCCAAAGAGGGCTCAAGCATATTCATCTGATAGAAAAGATACCATTTGTCTTGATATTTATGAAGATGAGTGTGATTGTTTGTGTAGCTAAGGCCATTCTCACCGGGATTCTTGAAGTCGTTCCCTCCATAAATCCAAGAGTCTTCCTGCAGTGGGTCTGAATTTTTCATATAGACCATACTGCAAGCCGTTGGCTTTGTACCGCCCCAGGTCCAAGGTTCATGATCTGACCAGTCATTATTAAATGTATATACATATGTATCATTTATATAATTAAGCTCGTTGGCCTCAAAGTGGAAAGGAGAGGGGAGTTTGACCGGGTCGGAGGCAAATGAATGTAGATCAGGATTCAATTTGGCTATCCAGCCTTGTCCATTTCCAAATGCTACCCATGCATCGCCGTTATCATCAATCACTGCCCCGGGGTCAAAGATCGCACCGCTTCCTGCAACAATGGGATTGCTGCCATCTATGAGACTTGTATTGAGTGGTGATGTCCATGGACCAACAGGAGACTTTGCCTGAATAACTCCGGTACCCCATCCACTGTTAGAGAAATAGAGAGAAAAAAGAGTACTGCCATCGTCCATTTTTTTACTAATGATACTGGGTGCCCAGGATGCCTGAATCCAAGGGGCTATGTTTCCTACAGGAATCACACCATGATAAGTCCAATTCTCCATATCATCAGTAGAAATCATGACCAATGATTTGATTTTTTCATATGTGTTGCTTTCTGCTCCTTCCTCATATTGTTGATGGTCGTTGGTGCCATATACGTAGAGCCGCCCTTCATATTCAACTGCTGTAGGGTCGGCACAGAACTGGAAATCAAGAATAGGGTTTGCCATACCTGTACCCATTTTCGGAGATTTGACCGGCATACCTCCAATCTGACCTGTAGAATCTACTGCACGCACAACGATACTGTCATAATATAGGGTTACTTCACCCGATGGGCCGTCCCAACCATGCGATACTGCAATCTTTTCAAGAGTTTTATCAGATTCAAATGGCAGGTTGTGGATGATTGCTCCATTAGTTATGGTGCTGTCAGTAGATGTATCATCGCTATAAGTGGCAGTCACATGTATATTGTCATAGTTGACGGGTTGAGCAAACGTGATCTCAAGCCGGTCATATACGTCTGTGTATAGATCGTGAATGTCCCAATAGTTGGTGGCGTATTGCTTGTAGGTATAGCTATTGGTTTCCAGATTGGCGCTACCGCCTCCACCTCCCCAATCGGCTATGATATCTTTGATATAAAGGGCGATGTCGTCTGTAGCGGCAAAAGAGCCCGTTGCCATTGTCGTGACAATTGCAATGAATAAGATTATTCGTTTCATACTTAGTTGTTTTAGTTATTGTTTACTTTAATTTTTACTGATGCCGGTTTTAATCCTGGGGATGATGCTTTCAAGATGGCGATCCCCCTTTTATCAGTAGATCTCACAACTGCTAATGCACGTCCGTTCCATGAAGCTACATCCGGCGTGGAATAATTGTGTGTTGATGCCATGTCAGCACTGCCTGTTGCAATGATTTCTCCACCTCCATTGATACTGAAACTCATATTGACTTCTGCATCTGGCACTATGCGACCCTGATTATCCACTATCTCGGCAATCACATATACCAGATCCTGACCGTCAGCAACCAGTGAGTTCTTGTCAGGTGTAAGCCGTATACCATATGCGTCTCCTGAAGTTGAGAGCGAGAAGGTTTCTACTTCATTGCCCGCGCTATCCAAGCCAGTGGCTGTCAACACACCGGGATTATAATTTACAGTGAATACGGCAAGACAGTCATTTTCCACACCGGCATCTTTTTCACCAATCAGCACATCGTTAAGATATAACCTTACTCGTGGATATCGGCTGACAACCTCCACTTCCACCGGTTTCCCTTCATGCCCTTTCCAGTTCCATGATTCCCATGTGGGCCATACGCTCCATGTTGTGCGTTTAATCTCACCTTTATATCCGTCAGGCTCCCTAACTGCCATATAAAGTTTACTGGAGTCATTATAAAGCATATCTCGATAGTGTGAAATAGGTTTTCTCCAACCTGTAATGTCAATATCTCCACAAAATGATCCATGCCATGGCCATTGGTCATTATCCCATGGTTCACCCTCAGTCTGTCCTTTATAATAATAGCGTCCAATGCCTGATTCTCCCAGATAATCAATACCTGTCCATACAAAATCACCGATTATATATGGTTTATCAATCACTTTATGCCAATTATAAGCCGCATCTTTCGGATATGACTCGGTTTGCCATATAATTCTTTCGGGACATCGTTCGTGATCTGCCTCAGCTCTTGGCATCTGATAGTTATAACCCATTATATCAAGAGCCTCAGCATGAGGATCGAATATCTCCCATTCATTGCCGGAGGAGCATATTGCTTCTGTGACAGGTCGTGTGTAATCCAGACGACGACATTCTCCGGCAAGCTTGCGGGCAGTGCTGATGACCTCGATTTTATCCCTCTCCGGTATTTCATTTCCAATACTCCATGCCATTATTGATGGATGATTGCGATCACGCCTGACCATATCACCTATATCTTTCACGCCCCACTCATCCATCCACAGATGATAGTCATAAGTTCTTTTTGCCTCGCGCCAGATATCAAATGCCTCATCCATGACAATCAATCCTTGGCGGTCACACTCATCAAGAAATTTTGGAGAAGGTGGGTTATGACTTGTACGAACAGCATTGAATCCTCCTTCTTTGAGCAAGCGTACTTTTCTTGCTTCTGCCGCATCGTATGAAGCAGCTCCTAACACTCCATGATCGTGATGCACACACGCTCCATTGAGCACGATGGATTTACCATTAAGACGCAAACCGTCTTTTGCAGAATAAGTGAATTTACGGATTCCAAATGTTTCCTCAATATTGTCAATCATTTTCCCATTTTGGAAAATATCAACTTTCATTCGATATAGAGACGGCGATTCGGGGCTCCAAAGTTTAGGCGTTGTTACCTCCAGACTACCCTCAACATGTGACTGGGATATAGGAATCATCATGGAGGCTACTGTATCTCCTGATGGATCCGATATGTTTATTTTAGCGTCAACATCAGTTTCATCATACAAACCGTCAATGTCAAAGCTAAGGTCTACAGTGGCTTTATCGCTATCTACCGTAGGAGTTGTGATAAATAATGACCATGGCGAGACGGAGACTTTACCTGTTGAGATAAGTTTTACATGCCTATATATTCCTGAACCTGAATAATACCGGCTGTTTTGCTGATGGGAATTATCCACTAATACCTCAATACTGTTTCTACCGGTATGAAGGTATGGGGTAATATCATAGATAACCGAGGAATATCCATAAGGTCGAAATCCCACGGTCTTGCCGTTTATTTTTATAGTCCAACGTTCGTACACGCCTTCAAACAGAAGCGAATAGTTTCTGTCCTGAATGTCTTTGGCCGAGACTTCAATCTCCTTTGTATAGGTACCTTTTCCGCAAGGTAGATATCCACCGTCATAGCCGGATGAAGCATTACGATCAAAAGGCAGTTCTATGCTCCAATCATGAGGAAGATTAACCGTCTTGGTAAACGCTTTCAGTTCACAAGTTGAATCAGGAGTAAAAGTAAAACTCCACTTATCATTGAGCAGACGCGTTTCCCGAGCGATAGACGTAGAAAAGACAGAGACTGTAAGAAAAAATGATAAAAACAGTTTTATATCTTTCATAATATATTCAATGGATATTCGCAAATTGGAAATCATAAAGATCACATATAGATGTTCCTTTCACCCCGGAATCAAACAAAAGATAGAGAGGCTGCTTGCCTTCGACATCTGATATATCATGTAGTTTCGTACTTATTTCCGTAAGTCTTGCAGGCATATCGGCTGATACTTGAAATTTACCAATTTCCTTTCCACCTTTGCTCTTGTAAGGACTTCCTATAAGTAATGTAACGGTTCCATCAATTCCGGCAGGGAGCAAACTGCACTTAAATTCAACCGGACAATTACAATCAATCTTTGAGAAATCAATGTATTTATACCCGATAGTGGAACCGGATGTGTTATTAACAACAGGACTGAATGGAATCTTTTGATTGAAAGGACCTTTGGCAGTCTCAGGATCAAAATACTCAGTCTTTATATATGAACCCGAATGAACATAATTGGGATACACCTCATAGGATCCTTCCGGTCCGACAAGATAACAAGCGATGCCGGCCGGTGTCCTGAATAAAGGATTAAGACCATCAGTAGAGAATCCTTCAGAAGTGATTTCCCCTTCCGATATATAAACTTTACCATCAATTCCCTCCTCGATGCTCAATTCAATGGGCGCAACCATCGCTTGTCTTGAATATTCAGTTGTACCGGATTGACGATGATAAAACACCCACCATTGGCCGTTGATCTCGCATATGCTTCCATGAGTGTTGCCACTTGGATAAGCAGTGTGAATGACTTCTCCTTTCTCATTCACACCTCTTGCACGTCCATCTATTATTGTCCCTCCATATGT
>CAMWIF010000188.1 GCA_947174225.1 uncultured Porphyromonadaceae bacterium
GTCCGATGTTGAGCCGGAACACCCTGCATCCCCTCTTCTCGGCACCACGGGCGGCCCCTACAAGTTTGCGGATGGGTGACGAGGGCATCTCATACCCACGTTGCGATACTTTAGGCTTCATTTAACTTATACTTGGAATATTTATCCATCAAGTCGTACAGTTCTTTCTTCTTCCCTATCTCAAAATTGGATTGGAGAATACTCCAATCTCCACTTTCATTGGCCTCTACCATACACCATCCCCTATCACTGTAAGCTATATCCCAAGCTATCAGTACCGTATCTGGTCTATAGTTAGCCATTGCTTTGACAAGTGACATCGCGTTAGTCCACTCAGGGAGCTGAAAACCAATAATCTGTCGTCCGGTAGAGGGATGAAATAGAAAATGTTGATTCTTATAATTCTTGGCATCCGACTGTATTATACCACTCACCGGATCAACACTTGCATAGATTCCACCTGCACCCGCGTTGTCAGTAACTCCCTTACCAACTCCCATTCTAAGTGTCACTCCTAAAAATATCACTTCTGAATCAATTTTAAACGTCATCACCCGACAACTGTTAATTGCAGAAGGATTCATAGCATTCATCTCAGCCCCCTGTTGTATCAGTTCCTCAACAACTCCGGGACAGTTCCTGACTCTTTCCTCAAACCACTTTTCCGAATCAATCTCATCTGAATCTAATACACTGATACCATGACCGGAATGATCATTGAGCGGTTTATATATGAACTTTTTATGTCTTGATAAAAAATCATAAAAAAGAATTCTGTCTGATTCAGAGGTAACCGGTATCACTTCCCTTTTGAAGAAAGATTTATAGGTCTCATAACAACGATATTTGTTGGTCATCAATTTCTCAACCTCTTCACCATTAAGAAGATCACAGTAATAGTAACGCAGCTTATCCGCCACGAACTGCTGTCGACAAAACTCCGACTTTTTATGTAAGCTATAGATGAGGTAGTCCTGAAAACTCAGTCCGTAACGATGCAGACAGTAGACCATATCCTCATAAACCTCATCAAAGCTCATCCCCACATAATCATGAGAATGTGGTTCAAAAAGTTCCTGAGCAAACCGCCTCCCTTTCTCATAATATTCAGGATCAAGTTGTTTATAGTAGTCCACATACAGAGTCTTATCCGTATGACTTTTTCCGGCAGCCTCAGATAGTCTTTGTTCAAACTCTGAGGGTTGTTTCCATCTGGCTATCCTATGGGATAGACCGAAATACTTATCCTCACCCACCAAATTCCCATTCCCTAACCTATTCATAGTCTTCTTCCTTACCCCAAAGTTTCGCAAATGTTTGTTTCTCTCGCTGATCCTTGAACCAACGGCAGTATTCAATCCAGGTGTATTGCGGTCTATAGCCCAACTCTCTCTTAGTCTTCTCTATGTCAAGTACAAACTGCTGGGCTGATGGCTTGAAGGGGTCATATGCTATTTCCACACTCTTCCCTTCCGGAGAAAAAACCTCAGCAATCCCTCTAATTCTCTCTTCCAAAGTAGAACCTCCACTACCGATGTTGTAGATATCCCCATCATGTTCAGCTTCAACACACTTCTCAACAATCTGGAGAAAATCCGGCATCGCACAAGTCTCCAACAATCTTGATGGCTCACCCCATATTTCCAATCCATCACCAGCCTCAGCCCTTTTAATAAGATAACGATCCGAAACCATTACCCTCTTCCCATCGGTATAAGTGTAAGGATTGGGATGATAGGTATAAACGCGGGACAAGCGTAATATGAAAGCCTTTATACCATACACCGCTTTATAATGAAGAATTGTTTCAACTGCTGCCATCTTGGCTATGACATACATAGCATGATCACCAGTAAGCGGAGCCCTGCGTTCTGAATCTGGATCAATTGGCACAGTTGTCCCAAATTTATAACTGATATCAAAGAGGGACTCTGGAAATATAATTTTAGGAATGCCACATTTAACCATATACTCCAAGATATGATATGTGCCCTTGAATATAGATTCTATATAAAGACTTGCATCATATCCTTTCATAGAAGCAGGAAGAGCACCGGCAAAATCAGCCACCACATCAATTCCTGACCTGGGCAACTTCTCAAAGTCTTTAGCGTTAGAAATATCCATTGAGAAATAAGGGATATCATAGTCCGCGAAAAAACCGTTATCACTTTTTCTATGCCCCACAGCAATCACCTTATATCCCTTATCCTTAAAATGAAGAGCAACGTATGCACCCAGTGTGCCTGTAGCTCCTAATACAAGTATAGTTTTCATAAATTCAGAGCTTCTTTTGATTGATAGATTATATAACCGTTCCTATCATAGTTTGTAGTAGCTTCAGTCAACTGCCCAGTCGGGTTCACTCTTTCTACCAACCAATCATAAGACTGGCTATTAAAATATTTCTGTATCCTCGAATTCTGTGAAGTGAGATACATTATTCCCGCATACGCTTTTTGAGATACTGGTACACTAACATATCTGTCGAGGGCAATGTTAATGATTCCCGCGAGATAGTCACAATCTGTGGACAAGCTTACTAAAGTATCCGAAATATGGTCACCGCCACCACGTGGATTAATCTCTATGAGATATATCCCTTTTGGATTGACCTTCAGCTCTATATGGGAAGCGCCGTTTTCAAAGTCAACTTTAGTCAGGATTCTCTTTACTACCTCCTCAACCTTACTGTACAGAAGAGGGTCAAGAATTCCGGGCTGGTGATGTTCAAGCTCAACAAAATGGGGATGACCAGTGGTTACCTTTCTTGTAATCTGAATGATATGGTGTTCTCCGTGAAAGGAGAGAGACTCTACAGAATACTCATCGCCATCCACATATTCCTCAATCATCACATCTTCTGATACTGTCTTTGCATATTCCACACACTCGTCAAGTTCAACGATTGAAGAGCAGAACTTTACTCCCTGTTTAGCAGAACCAGTTATAGGCTTGACCACACATGGAAAATCTACCTTATCCCTCTCCATATAATTCCAAACCGATGGAAAAGACAAACCTTCAATGCCAACAGTAAGATCTCTAACAGCTCTCTTATCCCTAATTAGACTTATTATCCGGGGAGATGAATTGTTAAGATCTAAATTATTAGCAATTATCGATGCCGACATATTTGTCTCTTCAGAAGCATTTGTAGCCACCCCATCTATATGTAGTTCACGACATAACCGGGTTATTTGATCGGTGTCGTAGATGGAAACAGGATAAAATAGATCACATTCATCCTTACATACGGCTCCTCTATCCCATGCGAAGCAGATAGTTTTGAGACCCATATTCTTTGCTTTCCTTACAAGGGGTAACTGTCCAGATGAGGCACCTATAATTGCAATTGTAGTCTTACCCCCCTCTTCTCTCATCTCACACATACCTTACACCAATCCTTTATACTTGACATAGCAACTTCGAGTGTGTCTATATCCGGGAACCGAACTACGAGAGTCCCTATGGCATTGTTCGCACCCTTGAATCCCTCCACCCTGTCACCAGGCTTGACCCACAGATCCGTCTCAACCACATATGACTTCTCAGGTTCGGAGATCTCCAGGGATTCGAATACCCCGCTCTCATCCGCGTGGAGTATGACCTCTGCTAAGTGTCCGTCATACACCGGGTCAGACAAGGTGGCGATCTGCATACCTAGTGCCCCTCTAACCGCATTACGAATGAGATCATTGCCGCTTGCATAACGGAGCATCTCCGCAAGCCGGTTGCCTCCCCCTCGGGGGGACAGCTCCATTATATAGGGTTTACCATTCTTACAGAGGCGTGTCTCAACGTTGTATATCCCTGTTTTCAATCCAAGGAGGCGTATCAGGCGCTGGATCTCTGAGCGCAGCTCAGCCTGCGCCCACTGAGGCATCGTCGAGGGCCAGCTGTACGCCGAGGGCGTGTAGGGATTCACGGCAGCCGTGTCGAAACGCTGGTCGGAGAAGGAGCAGAAAACTAACTCCCCGTTAACTGAGAAGCATTCTGTATCCGAAGAGTTCCCATCCTTCTCAAGGAAGTCCTCTATGATGAAACGTCCATTATGTGATTCATCCAAGGCTTCCCTGATGGCGTCCTCCAGCATACCGGGACCGTCCACACGCCTTACCCCCTTGCTGCCGGCTGAGTCTACCGGCTTCACTATCACGGGCCAGTTGAAGAGATGCCTGTCTGCCAGGGCTTGTTCAACGTTATCGTATCCCTTTGCAACCGGGACCTTAAACCCGTTACGCGTCAGGAACTCCCTGAACAGGTCCTTGTTCTGTAGTATCCGCACAGCCTCATAACTTCCTTGAAACGGCAACCCCATATTCTCAGCGACATAGGCAGCGGTGATGACACCAGGATCAACAGCGAAGGACATTATGCCGTCTATACTGTTATCCCTTGCAGCTGCCAGGACAGCTTCCTTATCAAGCACACTCACATTGAGGAACTTGTCCGAATATTTGTGGGCGATGTTGTCGGGCAAATAATCGCACGTTATGACCTCCACATTCTCCCCATGGGCTGCCTCAATGACAGGTAGAAGGTACCGCAGACCTCCGAGCAGCAGGAGCTTTTTCTTCTTTGTATCTTCCATTTATCTCTTGAAATGCTTCAATACCCTCTCAATATCCGACTCCGACACATCATGGTGCATCGGCAAGCACAATACACTGTCAGCCAAGTTATATGCCTCCGGCAAATTCTCTCGTGTAGCCGAAGGCAGTCCCCGGTAAGTCGAGAATTCTGAGATTAGAGGATAGAAATAACGTCTGCCAAGCACATTGGCATCCTTCATCTCCTGATAGAGCCGGTCACGGGTCTTGCCGAACTTATCCGCGTCTATGAATATCGGGAAATAGCTGTAGTTATGTCTTACGCCGGGCATATCGTCGAAGAAGGTTATGCCCTCCATATCCCTCAATGCATCACGGTAGGCATTCGCCACCTTCTGACGTGCCACGATAGCGGCATCAACCTGCTTGAGATTCAACAGACCGTAGGCAGCACGCACCTCATCCATCTTGGAGTTGATACCAGGAGCAACAACAGTGGTCTCATTGGCAAAACCGAAGTTCTTAAGATAGTCAATCCGTTTCTTGGTCTGCTCGTCCTTCATCACCATCGCACCACCCTCAATCGTATTGTAGACCTTAGTGGCATGGAACGAGAGCGTCGAGATGTCTCCGGCATTCAGTATAGACTCCCCGTCAACCTCTACTCCGAAAGCATGTGCTGCGTCATAGATGACCTTCAAACCGTACTTGTCCGCAATCTCCTGTATGGCCTTCGTGTCGCAGGGCTTGCCGTAGCAATGCACCGGCATTATGGCTGTTGTCTTAGGCGTTATGGCAGCCTCAATTTTATTCGGGTCAATCCCGCAATTTGAAGGGTCAACATCCACGAACACCGGCTTGATTCCATTCCACCACAATGAATGTGTTGTGGCAACAAAGCTGTAGGGAGTGGTTATCACCTCACCTGTGATGCGGAGAGCCTGAAGCGCAGTGATCAGGGGCAAAGTACCGTTAGTGAATAGGCTGAGATAGGGAACTTTCAGATACTCCGCCAATTCCTTCTCTAACTGCTTATGGAATGAACCGTTATTGGTAATCCACTTGCTTGCCCAAATCTCCTTCAGAAGAGCATTGAACTCCTCCAGATCAGGCAAAAGAGGAGACGTAACGGTTATCTGCTTTTCGTTACTTTCCATATATAATGATTATTTTTTTCTATGAATGATAGAGAAGAGTTCGGAGAATTCCGGAAACCGCAAAATCTTGGCAACACCGACATAAAGTATAATTCCTTCAATAACTCCCATC
>CAMWIF010000189.1 GCA_947174225.1 uncultured Porphyromonadaceae bacterium
CTTCTCTTTCCGTCAGGGTATGGCACGTCTGGAAGAATTGGGTTTCAAGAATGTGAGAGTGGTGAAAGTGCTCGGCGACAACGACTGTATAGTTAAGATCACAGCCAATGGTCGTGTTGTAAAGAAGACCCAAAAGGTGCCCGTGAACGCTAAGATTGTAGTTGAGGTCTATGACGGCAGATTGGGTGAACTGCGCGACTCTCTACAGAATGAGGAGTATATGCGCTATTCGGCAGAGGCGGCAACAGTCGAAAACGGTGTTGGAGTGACTGTTGACGAGGGCGATGAGGATGTGGTGCCCGTGGTGACGAGAGATGAGCCTGAGGAAACCGAACCAATTTTCATTGAGTAAGATTGCCCAATCGATTTTATTCATCTTTCGAAGAATAATGTTAAGCCGATAACTTTTATGGAAGAGATAGAGGACATAAACGGGGAAGTAGCCGAGGTTGAGGAACCTACCTATATCACTCCCGATGGCAGGGAGATGTTTGAGCATTTCCGTTTTGTGGCGGATAAAGGTCAGCAGATGATAAGGGTCGATAAGTTTCTTGTTGACCGTATGGAGAAGACTTCTCGTAACCGTATCCAGCAAGCCGCCGACGCACAATGTGTCATTGTCAACGGAAAGCCGGTAAAGTCAAGCTATAAAGTGAAGCCCAACGATGTGGTAAGCATTGTTATGGACCGTCCTCGTTATGAGTTTGAGATTATAGCGGAGGACATTCCCCTTGACATAGTGTATGAGGATCCCTATCTTCTTGTGGTAAATAAGCCGGCAGGATTAGTGGTGCATCCCGGTCACGGTAATTATCACGGTACTCTTGTCAATGCCCTTGCATATCATTTCAAGGACAATCCTGATTACGATGTAAGTGACCCACGTCTCGGACTTGTGCATCGTATAGACAAGGACACCTCCGGACTGTTGGTTGTGGCTAAGACTCCCGAGGCAAAGACCCATTTGGGCAGTCAGTTTTTCCACAAGACCACGAAACGAGAGTATGTGGCAGTGGTATGGGGAGATTTCAACGACGATAAAGGCACTATAGTGGGTAATATAGCCCGCAATCCACGCAATAAGCTTCAGATGTGCGTTACAGGTGATCCGAATGTGGGTAAACACGCGGTGACGCATTATGAGGTGGTGGAGCGTTTCGGATACGTCACAGTGGTTAAGTGTGTGCTTGAGACGGGGCGCACGCATCAGATCCGTGTTCATATGCTCAGTCAGGGACATCCGCTTTTCAATGATGCCCGCTACGGCGGCGACAAGATATTGAAAGGGACAACTTTTGCCAAGTATAAGCAGTTTGTGGAGAATTGTTTCCAGATATGTCCGCGTCAGGCTTTGCATGCCAGAACTCTCGGATTTGTGCATCCTGTGACGGGAGAGCAGCTTGACTTCGAATGTCCCATACCGGAAGATATGACCAATCTTATGGAACGGTGGAGAACCTATAGGCGTGATTCTTGAATAAATAGCCCATTCTGAACAAATACCACTGCGCTTAAAAGAAATTTTACTCTCCGAATTGTTTCTAATATGGGACTTTCGCATTAACTTTGCATTTGGGAAAGTATCCCTCGCCAATCCCTTCATATAACCCGAGGGTGACGGAATTTTAAAATTTAGACATAATGAGTCAGCAAGATTATAATTTCAGCGACATCGCGCCATATGATGATTCAGTGTTTCACGAGAAAATGGAACAGCTCGTAAAAGAGCCGGGCTTCCTTCACGCGGTGAAATATACAATGCCTCCGGAAGATGTGCCCGCGCTCATCGAGGAGCTTCTAAAGATACGTACCAAGCATGATTTGCAGACCCAGGTGATGTTTCCTTTCCTGGAGATGCTTGCGAAGACCACTACTTCCGGTATAACTTTGGGTGGCGTGAAATATTTGAATCCATCTGTCACTTATACATTTCTCACCAATCATAGGGATATTGTGCTCGATGCCTCTTTCCTTAATTTGGCTTTCCTGCGTCGCGGTTTCCCGACATCGGAGGTGGCTATAGGTAACAATCTGCTTATCTATGATTGGATCACAGACCTCGTAAGGCTCAACAAGAGCTTTATCGTGAAGCGTAACACAGGTCTGCGTGAGGGTCTTGAGGCAGCCAAGAAGCTTTCTGCCTATATTCACTATTGCATATTGGAGAAGCATGAGTCAGTATGGATTGCCCAGAGGGAGGGCAGGGCGAAAGACAGCAGCGACCACACGCAGGATTCGCTCGTGAAGATGCTCTCAATGGCTGGACAAGGCTCTTTTATGGATAGGATAAAAGAGATTAACATTATGCCTGTTTGCATCTCTTATGAATATGACCCCAACGACTATCTGAAAGCCCGTGAGTTTTTATTGAAACGGCGTGACCCTGATTTCAAGAAATCGCAACGCGATGATCTTTTCTCTATGGAAACGGGTCTGATGCAGTTCAAGGGCACGGTACATTTCCAGCTCACCCCACGTATCAATAGCAAGATAGATGAGATTGGTGATTTTTCCGACAGGAACAAAGCTGCTAAACATGTGGGATGCCTGATTGATCAGGCTATACACCGTAGTTACGAGATATTCGACATCAACTATGTGGCTTTTGATCTCCTGCATGAGACCGACAGATTTGCAAGAAAATATACCGAGGAGAAGAAGGAGGAGACCATCGCCTACTTCAACCGCCAACTTGATAAGGTTGACTTGGACAATGTGACTCCGGAGGAGAGGGACTATATGTGGCAGATGATGCTGACCATGTATGCCAATCCTTTGCGCAACAAACTCCGCTCTCTGCTCGGAGGAATGGAATAAGACTATGAGAATCCCCGTTGTAATGATGATCATCATGCTGTTAGGAAGCGTGTTGGTCGATTTGTATATTACCTCCGACATCCGAAAGTCGGCTAAGAAGCCATTCTGGTGGAAGATTTACTTGGTCAGCGCAGTGTTGTGCTGGCTGTTTATGGCTGTAGTGCTATGTCTGCCGCGACGCTCGGAATCGAGCGATATTTTGCCTGTGATGTGGATGCTGTATTCCATAATTACAGTCTATGTGGCAAAACTTGTGTATGTGGTCTTCTCCTTGATTGGTAAACTTATTCGGAGTTTCACCAAGCGAAAGAGCGGGAATCATCCTATGCAATGGGTAGGCACGGGGGTAGCCGTGTTTGTGTTCGGTGCTATGTGGTGGGGTGTAGGTAAGACACGCCACGAGATAGTCGTGACCCACGAAGATATAACTTCTCCTAAGGTTCCTCTTCCCTTTAACGGCTACAAGATTGCCCAGATCAGTGATATCCATGTGGGGACATGGGGAAAGGATACCGCTTTTATATCTGCGCTTGTTGATTCGGTAAATTCGCTCCATCCTGATTTAATTGTATTTACAGGAGATATTGTAAACAGGCGCACCGATGAGGTTGTGCCGTTTATTCCCGTCCTTTCACGTCTCCATGCTCCCGACGGCGTATTGTCTATTCTCGGCAACCATGACTATGGCGACTACGTGGATTGGAAAGATCCACAGGATCGTGTTAAGAACAATCAAAAACTCGCCGACTACCAGAAGGATATGGGATGGGATCTCTTGAATAACCGTAAGGTGTTTGTGACACGCGGGAATGACAGCATAATGGTTGTCGGTGTGGAGAATGTTGGAGATCCTCCATTTCCTACCTATGGAGACCTCGACCTTGCTTTGAGTCCTTCACCGGACTCCTTGTATAATCAGAATGACCATCATTACAAGATTCTCCTTACCCATAATCCGGAGCATTGGAATAAATATGTGTCACATAACACCAATATTGATCTTTCTCTCGCAGGACACACTCACGCTATGCAGATGATGTTCAAATTAGGTGATTGGGTATGGTCGCCGGCAAAATACCGTTATGAACAATGGGGCGGTATGTATGATCGCCTGAACGAGAATGGACATATGACGAAGCTATATGTTAATATTGGCGCCGGAGAGGTGGGAATGCCTTCACGACTTTTTGCCGCTTATCCGGAGATAACCCTGCTTACTCTGTATCATCAGACACAACATAGGGAAATGAATTAATAGGAGATAGAAAATATATGGAGCAGGAGGTTCAGTCCCTGAAAGTGGTTATTGGCCTTGGGGCTAACTGCGGAGATCGCAGAAAGGTGGTGGCTGAGGCAATAGAATGGCTTAGGGACAGGCTTAGTGCCGTCAAGGCATCAGGTATTTATGAGACTTCCCCCTATGGGCATACAGGCACACCGTATATGAATGCTGTTGTGATAGGAGTTTATACAAGGAGTGATTCGCTTGGTGATTTTGAATGTGAGTGTAAACGTTACGAGATTGAATGTGGACGTGATGAACTTGCACGAAGTCAGAACCTTGTGCCGATAGATATAGATATTGTCATAGCAGGTGATAAGATTCTTCGCCAGGCAGATTTCAACCGCAGTTTCTTTCAAATAGGCTATAAGCAGCTGAGAGGGGAAGACTTTTAGGAGTTCGCTTAACGGGGCATATCAATATTTTGAGGCTCGATAATACAGATATATGCCGATTGCCAGATAAATCACGTTTGGAATCTCCATCGCTATGAAAGGTGTGGTAAGACCGTTGATGGCAAAGGAACTCGTGACGGTGGAGAAAAGAATATAGCTGAAACTGAGACCGAGACCAATACCAATGTTAAGTCCCATTCCACCTTTTACTTTTCGTGAAGAGAGCGACATCCCGATAAGTGTAAGGATGAATGCTGCGGCTGTTGCGGCAATGCGTTTCTCCTTCTCAATTTCAAATGCCTTGATATTGGCTACGCCTCTCATCTTTTGCTTTTCGATATACTCTGAAAGCTGGGGAGTGGTGAGAGTCTCTTGGTCGTCAACGGAAATCATGAAATCACGTGGTTCGAAAGGAATGATTGTGTCGAGTTTGGTGCCTCGGGTAATTTTTTCCTTCATTCCGTCGAAATCGCGTGTGATATAGTCGGAGAGTATCCAGTGATACATTCTTGTGGTGTCGTAACGAGCTGCCTGCGACGTGGTGCGCGACACAAGTTCCTGACCCTTGAATTTATCAAGAGAGAAGCGATAGCCTGTCTTGTTGCGGTCTTCAAAACGCCCGATATATGCCACGACGCCGGGTGAGACCTGTAGCTGAACGTTGACATTGCTCTCCACTTTCTTATTCTTCACATACTTATTCGTATATGCCAAACGCTTGATGTTGGTCGGAGGAATGAGATAGTTACTCAGAAGGAATGTGAAGGCTGCAATGATAGCCGCGCCTATCATATAGGGTCGCAGCAGACGGCTGAAACTTACGCCGCTTGAAAGGATAGCGATTATTTCCGAATTACCCGCCAGTTTTGAGGTGAAGAATATCACGGAAATGAACACAAAGAGCGGGGAGAGCTGGTTGGCGAAATAGGGAAGAAAGGAGAGGAAGTAATCGAAGATAGTCTCTTTGAGGGGAGCGGTAAGAAAAGCATCAAGTTTCTCGGTGATGTCAAACATAGCCACCACCGCGAGGATAAGGAGGGTAGAAAGAAAGAATGTACCGAGAAATTTGCCTAATATATAGCGGTCGAGTATAGTGAGACGGAAAGGATTTTTCCATCGCCATTTCTTCGCATTGTTTACCGAATCTTTACTTTTCACGGTAATGACCTCTTCGATGGAAGCATCAGTCCGGCTATTAGCTTCCTCTGCAACAGTTGCAGTAAGGTTATCGGCTGGCTCCGAAAAGTTTTCCGCAGCTGCAATAGCATCCTCCGGGAG
>CAMWIF010000190.1 GCA_947174225.1 uncultured Porphyromonadaceae bacterium
ACCAAATAATTAGTGCTGACACTAAATCTGATTTAGTGTCAGCACTAATTATTTTACCCAATCTATGGTTAACCCTAAATATAATTTTCAATAATGATAGGGCAGAAAATCATCTCAGTCAGCGGATGATTCTTTTTGTCACGGCAGAACCTTTTCTTATAATATATACTCCGGGAGCCAAATTCTTAACAGATGAGCCTACTTTCGAACCCTGCAATGTATAGATTTCCTCAACTATGCTTTCGGATTCAACACCGGATAGCACCTCAACAGAAGTTGTCCTGTCTTTTACGGGGCGTATACATCCGCCAAGGCTGGCGTTGGCATACCATTCCGGCAGGGGTATAGCCGGTGTGAGCACCAATGTAATCGGGGTGAGGAATCTTACATATAAATCCTCATCTTCATCATAGCCTTCATCGTATTCACAAGCACCTGTAAGATAAAACGCCTGCTCATTCACAGCTACACGGCGTGCCCTCGACATATAGCCGCATATCGGCATTATCAGCTCACCACCGTTAGGACCGATAAACTGACCATACATGGCTCCATCCTCCTCAAAACTGTCGTAGTCGCACATCTCGGCAAGTTCATTGCTCTCCTCCAACGTCGGAAGTCGCCAGCCGTTGCCCAACAATACCTTTGCAGCGTCATACTCCGTACCTGAGATGTTATCGCCAATATCATGGCACAGATACACCTCACCATCGCAGTATTTATAAGTTTCCCAAGTGTAATTCTCCTTCACCGATGTCTCACCGAATGCAAACGCGCCCCCGTCCTCATAGGGTGTGGCAGCACCGAGGTTACAATCTGCCCATATGACGCTCAGACCGAGATCCACCTCCTTGGGCTGAGGCACTTCGGCATATGCCACTCCTGCTGAAAGCACCATACATCCCGCTACCGACTTGAGCATACCCATAGACATTGCCTTGCTTACCGCCTGTGCCATATTGCGCACCGACAACTTGCGGAGTATGTTGCTTCTATGATACTCCACTGCTTTTTCACTTAAAACCATATCTGTTGCTATTTCATTGTTTTGTTTACCTTCTGCCACATATTCCAACACCTTATGTTCCTTTTCCGACAACACACCGTAAGAGAGTTTTTCCGAAAGCCGGCGAAACAAGCCTCCCCTAAAGGGCTTTCCCTGAGAGATGGTTTTTACAGCTTCTACCAGAACTGAGGGAGACTCCCCTTTAAACACCACAGCGTCAACCCCGGCATCATTCATACGGCGCACGTTCCATGGCTCGTCATGCATTGTGTAAATAAGGCTATGGCCATTGAAGCCATATTTCCTCATCTCATCTATCATTGCCAAGCCATCGGTGTTGCCTACGTTGCCTTCCCCTGTCCAGGGTGAGGCAAGCGTAAGGTCGGCGATTACCACCGAAACAGGTTTGCCAAATTTTGCCATCAGCACCGCTTCGTCGGAAGTGCATACCTCTATCACCTTGAAACCCTCCTTCTCAAGGATTGAGCTGACTCCCCGAAGCACTGCCGGATGATCGTCAACTACAAGAACTGTGCTCATTTTATCTCCTCTATATTATAGATATATTTTCCTCCGTTTTTAGTTACCCCTATTGAGGCTCCGGCAAGCGATGCCCTGATTACCATTATATTGTGTCCGATACCTTTTTCCGGTGTCTCGATTTTCTTTCCTGCTGCCACACCTGCACTTTCAATCAACAAAGAGAACGCATCACTACCTCCGATGGTGATATCCACCTCCGGATTACGGGCATATTTCAATGCATTATTTATGATTTCCTGGACTATACGGTAAAGGTTAAGATTACTCTTGGCATCAAGCGAATGCCAATCATATGAGCCCTCCAAGCGGATCTTTACCTCTACACGCCCCGCAGCGTTGGTGGTGACGGCAAGATCTTCGAGAAGACGCGGCAAATCATATTCCTCAAATTCCGGAGGCATCATATCGTGGGAAAGCCGACGCACCTTTCCGGCTACGGCAGCGATTTTCTCCGAACTCTCCTCAGGACTGCCGGTGAGCACATCGTATTGCAATCCGACCAGATCTCCCGCCACGTCGTCATGAAGCTCACGCGCTACCCTGCCACGCTCATGCTCAAGACCACGTATAAATTCCATCTGCGCTTTGTGGAACTCGCGTTCCCTCCTTACACGCGATATATGTATCCATAGAAGCCACCCTCCAAAAATTACAACGATGCAGCTCCCAAGGGCAATGGCAAGTATCAACCGCTGATTTTGCAGACGCACAATCTTGAGTTCCTTAAGAAGTGTCTGATACTTCACAAAGTATTCACTCATCTCACGTTGAATCTGCGCCTGTCTGCTATCCTCATATTGGGTGGCAACCTTCTGAAGCACATCATATGCCTCATTATAACGTCCAAGATGACCGAGGCATTTGGCTTTTTCCAAGTCAATCTCTATTACACTCTTACCTTGCGACGGCATTGAATCGAGCCGACAGAGGATTTCCCATTGCTTACGGTAATCACCCTTCATAGCAGCAAGGGAGCTTTCCGAGGAGAGCCACACGCGCTTCACCTGATGGCTCTCAGGAAACACGTCTGCCACTTTCTTCATCTCCCCCACAACCTCTGTCATTAGCCTGACCGAATCAAGATTGTTTGCGGCATAAGCCAAAGGAGTGAGAAGTTTCATCCGGTTAAGAGGATTCACCTCCTGCAATTCCAATAAGGGTTTTGCCATCTCTATAGCCTCGATATTCTTATTGGCTTTGGCAAGAGTGGTGGCAAGGGTCGACATAGAGGCGGTCATGGCATCCTGATCCTCCATCTGAATGGCAAAATCCAATGCCTTACGTCCGAAATCCTCTGCTTCCTCAAGACGGTTCATATCGGCATAGGCTATGGCGAGCAGTTCGCTGCCCGACTGCATAAGTTCGATGTCTCCGATGGCAGAGGCAAGGTCGATCGAACGGGAGTAGCAGTTGACAGCCGAGTCATATCTTTCAATACGCCGGAAAGCGACTCCGCGATTCTGAAGAACCTGTATCTCCACCTCCACCAGTCCATGTGACCGGGCAAAATCCAAAACTGTGTCGGTATAAGTAAGAGCGCCAACAATATTACCGCTATTGCCTAAAGCGGTATTTCTTTCGAGCATTATATAGCCTTTAAGGGTATCACCCATAGCCACCCCCTCAAGCAGGGAGTCGGCACGACGGATGGCTGTGGCGTAATCACCCTCAGCTGATGGGTCAGCAACTAAAGAGAATAATCTAACCTCTTCATCTTCAGACGTTTTACCCCCCCCATCCGGTTACATGCAAAAATCGTTATGAACAGGAAGAGAAACGGCAGTAAAGAGGTTAATGAGGCTCCCGTGCGCCTGAACGCACGGGAGATAAGCAAATGTTTCATAATCATTTCTTGGGGGTCATACCGATATTGTTGAAGATGAAGGAGTAAAGATCGGTGTATTCGTCGATTACCTTCGTCAGCGGTTTGCCGCCGCCGTGACCTGCCTTGCTGTCGATGCGGATGAGCTTCGGCGCATCACCAGTGTCGGCTGCCTGAAGCGTGGCGGCATACTTGAATGAATGGGCAGGCACCACACGGTCATCATGGTCAGCAGTGGTGACAAGGATAGCCGGATACGGTGTGCCGTCGTTCTTGATATTATGTATAGGTGAATAGCTCAACAGATAATCAGCCATCTCCTTTGAATCGGCACTCGTGCCGTAGTCGGATGCCCAGTTCCAACCGATGGTGAATAGATGGTAACGCATCATATCCATCACGCCCACTCTCGGGATAGCCACCTTGAAGAGATCGGGACGTAGATTGACGGTGGCGCCCACAAGCAGACCACCGTTGCTTCCACCCTCAATCGTCAGGTAGTCGGGCGATGTCCAACCCTCCTTGATAAGATACTCGGCAGCCGCGATGAAATCATTGAATACGTTCATCTTGTTCTGTTTTGTACCTGCCTGATGCCATTCCTCGCCATACTCGGAACCGCCTCGCAGGTTAGCCTGAGCATAGATACCGTCGTTTTCCAGCCATAGCAGACGGTTGGCAGAGAAACCGGGAGTGAGCGATACGTTGAAACCGCCGTAGCCATATAGATAGGTTGGATTTTTGCCATCCCTCTTCAAACCTTTCTTATAGGTTATGAACATCGGAATCTTTGTGCCGTCGGCTGAGGGATAGAACACCTGCTCAGTCACAAAGTCCTCAAGGTTAACACCCTCAATTTCGGTCTGGCCGATTATCTTGCTCTCCCCTGTGGCAAGGTCGTAAGAGAAACGGGTGGAAGGATAAGTGAACGATGAGAGCGCATAATACACCTCGTTGTGATCCTTATCGGAAGAAATGCCCACGGAGCCATAGGTCGGAAATTCCATCTCGCGAATGAGCTTGCCATCCTTCTCATATACATAGGCATGGTCAGAGGCATCCTTCTCAAAGGTCACAATCATCTTATCTCCGGCAAACTGCATACCGGTCATCACACCGTCACCTTCAGGGATAAGCTCTTTCCAGTTGGCACGCTGAGGATTCTTCACATCTGCCACCATAAGACGATTCTTGGGAGCGTTCCAATTGGTAAGGATGTAGATCTTGCCGTCAACCATGTCCTGAATACCTATTTCATAATCCTGGCTCGGCTCCATCACCACCCAATTGCCATTGGTCTTAAGATTCTTCACCATCAGTGAATTACCGTTGCCCTCGCCACTGCCGACAACGAAAAGATAGTCCTCCGTCTCAGGCACGTATGCACTGTGGAAATGCAAAGGATGAGCCTTATCCTCATATACGAGGCGATCTTCACTCTGGGGAGTGCCTAATTTATGATAATATATCTGATGATTCTCATTGGCGTTGGAGAACTCCTTGCCCTTCTCAGGACGCGGATAGGAACTGTAATAAAAACCGTCTCCCTGCCAGTCGGCACCGGAGAATTTAACCCATTCGATATGTTCATCAAGCAATTTCTTGCTCTCCGTGTCCATCACATATATCTCATTCCAGTCGGAGCCGTTACGAGCCACCACGTAGGCAGTGTATTTACCGTCGTTGGAGCGGCTGATTCCCTGAAGCGCCACAGTGCCGTCGTTGGAGAGCTTATTCGGGTCAAGGAAGACTTCCGGAGTGCCGTCGAGGGCATCTGTACGATAGAGCACGCTCTGATTCTGCAAACCGTCATTCTCATAATAATAATACTTGCCATCCTTAGCCTTCGCAGGCAGACCGGTTTTCTTGTAATTGTTGAGATGGGTAAGGCGTTCACGTATCTGATTGCGATAAGGAATCTTTGAAAGATAGCTCTCAGTCACCTCATTTTCTGCCTTCACCCATTCGAGAGTGGCTGGGGCAGTATCGTTTTCAAGCGGACGGTAGGGATCAGCCACGAGTGTGCCGAAATATTCGTCAGACACAGTAGCATCCATAGGGGCGGCAGGATATTCTAATTTTGCCGAGCCACAGCCTGCCATCACTCCGGTGAGAGCAGACATAAGTGCAAATTTCTTAAATCGGTTCATGGATATGCAATAAGAATTAAAAACCAGATTTTTTGCCCGGTCAGTCCAAATTAACACATGGAAATCACGAGGAATTGCAAAATTATGATAACAAATCCAAGAAAACAAGCTCCAATATATAAAAAGTGTTAAATAACAGTATTTTTTTGTTTGATTTACATTGTATATGAAATTTAATTAGTAATTTTGCATTGAGTTTTTCATGGTATTAGATTTTAAGGTTAACAGAAGATTGGTTGTCG
>CAMWIF010000191.1 GCA_947174225.1 uncultured Porphyromonadaceae bacterium
ATGGATGAAAAACTTAAAATCTTGCTCTGCGAAGACGATGAGAACCTGGGTATGCTCCTGAGAGAGTTCCTTCAGGCTAAAGGCTTCAATGCGGACCTTTGTCCCGACGGGGAGAAAGGCTACAAAGCTTTTTTAAAGGGTAAATATGATCTTTGTGTGCTTGATGTGATGATGCCTAAGAAAGACGGTTTTACACTTGCACAGGAAATCAGGAATGTCAACAGTGAAGTTCCGATCATATTCCTGACAGCCAAGTCTCTTAAGGAGGATGTGCTGGAAGGTTTTAAATTAGGAGCTGACGACTATATCACCAAACCCTTCTCTATGGAGGAATTAGTGTTTAGAATCGGTGCTATACTCCGCCGTGTGAAAGGCAAGAAGGATAAGGAAATAACTCTTTACAAACTTGGCAAATATACATTCGACACCCAGAAGCAGGTGCTTATCTCCGATGATAAGACCCAGAAACTCACTACAAAGGAATCTGAACTGCTTGCCCTTCTCTGCTCCAACGTAAACGAGATTCTTGAAAGGAATTTCGCGCTCAAGTCAATTTGGATTGACGATAATTACTTCAACGCAAGAAGTATGGATGTGTATATCACCAAGCTCCGCAAGCTTCTGCGTGACGATCCGGAAATCGAAATCATTAATATCCATGGCAAAGGCTATAAATTAATTGCTCCGGAAAGCGATGCCAACAATAGAGAATAAATCTTACGGAAATCTGCAAACTTCTCACAATAGAATCTGACTCAAAGGGAAATCTGAACCGAAAGTTCAAGGTTTCCTTTTCGCACATATTTTATCAACTTTACTGAATGAAAATTCTTTATCGAATCTACCAGTGGCTCATAGCAGCCCCGATTTTTGTAGTCGTTACCTTCTTTACAGCCATAATCACTATGGTGGGCACCCTATGTGCCGGCACTCACTTCTGGGGCTATTATCCAGCCCATCTATGGTCACGTTTTGTCTGCTGGCTCTCTTTTGTGAGAGTGAAGGTAGTGGGTCGGGAAAATATTAACAAGAACACCTCCTACATCTTTGTGGCAAATCATCAAGGCGCCTACGACATATGGTCGATCTACGGCTATCTCAACCATAATTTCAAATGGCTGATGAAAAAGGAACTTGAAAAAATCTTTATGGTCGGACCTGCCTGTAAACGTGCCGGACATGTCTTTGTAGACGATTCCAATATAAAGTCGATCAAAGAGACCATATCCGAAGCCGAAGAGAAGCTGAGAGACGGTATGTCACTCGTTATTTTCCCGGAGGGCAGCCGCACGTGGGATGGTAAGATGATACCTTTCAAAAGGGGTGCGTTTCTTCTCGCTTCGGAGTTTAACCTGCCCGTTGTGCCCATATCAATAGACGGCAGTTTCAAGGCTATGCCTCGTTATACCTATAATATTACCCCGTGTACCATCACGCTGACAATCCACAAACCTATCTTCCCGGGTGAAAAGGGGTTCAACACAAAGCAGCTTCTCAACCAATGCCGCGAGATAATCGCCGCTGACCTTCCCGAAGAAAATCAGAAACAATGAAACTGTTAACCCCGATTTTTTGTTGTAATAATAAAAACGCTCTAATTATGACAGTATATATCAACGAACAACCGGAGATTCTATCATCCGACTATAAGACCCTCTATGATGTGCTTGACCAACTCGGCATTAAAGATTCGGCGGTGTCTGTAAGCCTTAATGATCTGATGGTGCCACGCGATCAATGGAAACTACGTGAATTGTCAGAATTTGACAGAATTGATTTTGTTTGATTATTAAAAAGTAAACGATATGCTTCAATATATAACCAATAATAAATGTAAGACCCCGGTCATTGACCAGGTGAAGGCAGTGATTGACGGCGGATGCCGTTGGATTCAGATCACCACTGCCGGTCTTAAAGACGAAGAGGTGCGCACAATAGTTGAGGGCGTACTACCCCTGTGTCTTAAAGTGAAGGCTTTCCTGCTTCTTGAGAGCCGTGTTGACCTTGCAAAGGAGCTTAATGTGGGAGGCGTATTCCTCAAGGAGGGGGATGCTCCGTGTAGCCAGGCACGTATGACTCTCGGTCCGGCAGCTGTAATCGGTGTGGCTGCCTCATCTATGGCAGACGTATTGAAGGTTTCCGCCCTCGACATAGATTACTATGGTCTTCTCCCCTTTAGAGACGATGATGAGAATCCTGACAAAAAGCCTCTTGGTATTGAAGGCATCCGCGACATCTGCAACGAAATGGAGAAGCAGGAGGTCAACATCCCGCACGTTGCCATCGGCGGTGTTAAATTAGAGGATGTGGCTGCTCTTGTGGATGCCGGAATCAACGGCATCGGTGTGAGCGATGCAATCGCCTTCGCCGACGACATGGTAAAGGAGACTGAAAAATTCATGAAGGCGCTCCCTGAACCGGAATCGGCAGATTAATCCCGCAACCATCTTTAGTATTAATATAAACACTCACAGAATATTATGAAATTCACTCAGCCCAAACTCCCATATGCGCCCGACGCGCTTATGCCCGTCATCTCCCCGACTACCATCGAATTCCATTATGGAAAGCATGAGAAAGCGTATATCGATACCCTTAACAAACTTATCGAAGGCACAGAGTATGCCGATATGGCTCTTGAAGATATCATTGTGAAAAGCGACGGCAAACTCTTCAACAACGCTTCGCAGGCATGGAACCATATCTTCTATTTCTTCCAGTTCTCGCCTGATGGCATCAAGGAACCGTCAGGTGCATTGCGCAAGCAGATTGATGAGCAGTTTGGAAGCCTCGACGAATTTAAGAAGAAATTTGAGGAGGCAGGTGCTACACTGTTCGGCTCAGGTTGGGTATGGCTCGCTGCTGATTCAGACGGCAAGCTTTTCATCCAGCAGAGCGGCAATGCCGGCAATCCCCTCACGGAGGGTCTGCAGCCGATTATGACCTTCGACGTGTGGGAACACGCCTATTATCTCGATTACCAGAATCTGCGTGCTGAATACCTACATCGTCTCTGGGATATCGTTGACTGGGATGTGATCGAAATGCGCTACGGCAGATAAAGGATCTTTGACCTTATAATATTTGAGGTGACCTCTAAAAGCTAACTAAAAACTTTTAGAGGTCACCTCACGATGTTGCACCCTATTTTTCATTGAAAAGTCATATTTTTTTTGTAATTTTGCGCGAAATTGGCAAATAAAGCTCAAAAAAGCTATCCCACTATTATTCATCATCTGATAATGATAGATTTTTCTTGAAAATTTAAGTCTTCTTAAATTTTTAAGATATTTTTTGGCTCATAATTTGTTATATTTTCACGTGGTTTGAATGTTTCAAACCCTTGCAATCACCACCACATATTGCTGCATGATGCAAAACATAAATGACATCACGTCTCATATCGTTGAGGCTATAACTGATAAAAAAGGGAAAAAGATTTCTATTATTGACCTTTCAGGCATTGAGGCTGCCTCTACCGGGCAACTTGTCATCTGCCAAGGCAACAGCACTTCACAAGTGAGCGCAATCGCTGATTCCGTCCGTGATAAGGTCTTTGAAGATTGTGGGATCAAGCCTGTCAACTATGACGGCTACCGTAATTCCCAATGGATTATTATTGATTATGGTCATATAATGGTGCATGTCTTTTTACCTCAGTATAGAGAATTTTACAGTCTTGAATCTTTATGGAACGATGCCCCCATCAATAATATTGAAGACCTCGATTAGTCATACATATTAGAAAATTACCTTATCCTATGATGAAATACCCTCGCCCCCAGAAAAACGGGAATCAAAGCAAGAAGCCATTATTCAATATGTATTGGATGTATGCTATCATTACGATTTCCCTTTTTGCACTTTTCTATTTCCAGGATGCTTCCCAAACAAAGGAGGTGAACTGGACAGATTTTGAGAAAGCCGCACTTGCCGGCGACGTTGATAAGATCCTTGTCTTTTCCGAGACAGGCATCGCCGAAGGTTTTGTAAACGAAGCCGGAGCAAAGAAACACCGTTTCGACACTTCCGATACATTCGACGGTGATAAGAAAATCAAAACCACTATCCCCTCCTCCGACAAAATTCAGGAGAAAATCGACTCTTGGAACACTCAGTTACAAGCTGAGGGAAAGCAGCCTATCGAGGTGACTTATGAGAAAGGCTCCGACCTGATGAAGCTTTTCTGGTATTTCGGCCCCATACTTCTTCTCGTCATCTTTATGGTATATATGTCGAAGCGCATGAACGGCGGAGCCGGGGGGGGAGGCATCTTCAATGTCGGCAAATCACGTGCCACTGTTTTCGATAAGGACAACGGCAATACTGTCACTTTTAAAGATGTGGCAGGTCTTGCCGAGGCTAAGGTAGAAATTGAGGAGATTGTGGAATTCCTGAAGAATCCGCAGAGATATACCGAACTCGGTGCAAAGATCCCCAAGGGCGCCCTTCTTGTTGGCCCTCCGGGAACAGGTAAGACTCTTCTTGCCAAAGCTGTGGCTGGTGAGGCAAACGTTCCTTTCCTCTCCATGTCGGGTTCTGACTTCGTTGAGATGTTTGTGGGTGTGGGTGCCGCACGTGTGCGTGACCTCTTCAAGCAGGCTAAGGATAAGGCTCCATGTATCGTGTTTATCGACGAGATCGACGCCGTAGGCCGTGCCCGTGGTAAGAATCCTAATATGGGTTCCAACGATGAGCGTGAGAATACCCTTAACCAGATGCTTACCGAGATGGACGGTTTCGGTTCAAACAACGGCGTCATAATCCTTGCAGCCACCAACCGTGCGGATATGCTTGACAAGGCTCTTCTGCGTCCCGGACGTTTCGACCGTCAGATTTACGTTGACCTTCCGGAGCTTACAGACCGTATGGAGATTTTCAATGTCCACCTGCGTAATCTGAAAGTCAACAGCAAGCTCGACATCGAACAGCTTGCCCGTCAGACCCAAGGATTCTCCGGTGCTGACATTGCCAATGTTTGTAACGAGGCAGCCCTCATAGCAGCCCGCAACAATAAGCAGTCTGTTGATTGGAACGACTTTATGGCAGCTATCGACCGTATCGTAGGCGGTCTTGAGAAGCGCTCACGCATTATCACCGATGAGGAGAAATTCTCTATCGCCACACACGAGGCAGGTCACGCTACCATCAGCTGGGTTACACAATATGGTAATCCCCTTGTTAAGGTGACAATCGTGCCGCGTGGACGCGCCCTCGGTGCCGCCTGGTATGCACCCGAAGCCCGTCAGATTATCCCTACTCAGGCATTGCTCGACACGATGTGCGGCATGCTTGGCGGACGTGCAGCCGAAGATCTCTTCACCGGTCAGATCGGCACCGGAGCCAGTGACGACCTTGAGAAATGTACAAAGATTGCCCGTTCACTTGTATTGGTGTACGGTATGAGCGACAAGCTTCCCAATATCAACTACAATGACTCCACGGGTCAGGATTACGGCTTCACAAAGCCCTACTCCGAAGAGACCGCAAGAATCATTGACGAGGAGGTGAAACGAATCATCAACGAGCAATACGAGAGAGCGAAGGATATTCTACGTAAGTATGCCAAGGAGCACAATCAGATTCGTGATCTTCTCGTAGAGAAGGAGGTAATCTTCCACGATGATGTGCAGAATATTCTCGGTCCGCGCAAGTGGAAGAGCCGCACAGACGAGATAATCGAGATCAATAAGAAAGAGGAAGCAGAGCGTCAGAAGCAGATAG
>CAMWIF010000192.1 GCA_947174225.1 uncultured Porphyromonadaceae bacterium
CAATAGAACAAGTCATAGTAAGTTATTTTACCCTGAATTTCTCAGTTGTCAAAAAAATATACTAATTTTGCAATCCAGTTGAAATCTTAAAATAACGTGAAGCCTTGACAATATTAAAATAATTTTGTTTAGGTAATGACAGTAATAGTTAGATATTGATAGCAACTGATAAATTATCGAAATAATAACATTAGGAATTTGAAAAGAGCAATCAAAATAATCTCTCTGAAAACTCTGTTGGTAGCCATAAGTACTTGCTTTTGGCTGCTCAATGCCACTTCGTGCTTCACAGGTGTGGAGGGCACTAAGAAAATTACCCTCTCCAAGGATGATAAAAAAGCTCTCCAACCCTCTGCGGAGGATGAGTTTTTCAAACCTGTTGCCGGCGAAGCCCTTTCAAGGTGGCAAATAGGTCGTCCCTTTATCGCCGCCGATAATAAGACCTTACTCATTTTCGAGCAACAGGGTTTGCCACTCGATCCGGATGAGATAAATCTCGCTGGCAAGATACTTACTTTTAAAGGTACGGAACCACGTCTTGCCCCCGACGGCTCACAAACCTCTGTTCTGCTATTCTCCGACGGCAATTCAACCTACCGATACAATACAGGGAAAAACATTAAGGTTGCTCCTGAGGAGGTTAAGAGCGATCAGATACCTATGATGATTGACGAGGCAATGATTAACTCCGCCCGCGAACTTCTTCTCGGCAAACAGCTATGGACCCGCTCTCCGCTGTGGTACGACAATAACGGGAATCGTATACCGGGTTGGAAGTTTGTACCGGTCACTGTTACCGCTGTTGAAGCAGGTTCTTTGGTGTTTCCCATAAAAGTGCAATTCCAAGCTGGTGATGGTTCTCAGGCGTGGGCACTTATGAACTTCGGAAATTCCGGAACAGAAAGCCGTGCATTCGCAAATCTCTTTTACCTTTCTGATTTCCGCAAAAACTTCCCTGCCATAACCGATGAGGTTTGGAAGCTGATCTGCGCCGGAAAGGTTGCCAATGGTATGTCAAAGTTAGAATGTAAACTTTCTCTTGGCAATCCGTCAGAAGTTGACGCGGGACATGACTATAGCCAGACTCTTGATCTTTGGCACTATACCGACGGCACTGTCCTTTGGTTTGAAGACGGTCTGCTGACACGCTTCCGCCATTAGCGAGTAAACACATCCGGCACTAACTTAATATCATCTCATCTTCAAATCCTCATATTACCCACCATGTCAGAATCAAACTCCATCATTTTTGAAAAAGATAAAGATCTTACTCACCTCACCACATTCGGCATCCCGGCAAAGACGCGTCTTTTTGCCGAGTACACTTCCGTGAAGGAATTAATCCGTATCTCTCGTTCTCAGGAATTTCTCGACAACGAAGTGCTTCATATAGGTGGAGGCAGCAATCTGCTTTTTCTTCACGATTTCGATGGATTGGTGTTACACTCTGCAATCAAGGGAATCGAAAGATACGACAAGGACTCGGAAACTGTATTTGCAATTGTGGGTGCCGGCGAGAAGTGGACCGATTTTGTTGACTGGTGCATTGCTTCCGGACTCTCCGGAGCTGAGAATCTTGCCGGAATCCCCGGTGAGGTAGGTGCTGCTCCAGTGCAGAATGTGGGAGCCTATGGGGTGGAAGCAAAAGACATCATACACTCTGTTGAGTGTTTTGATATCGAGACACGCCAGGTAGTGACTTTCAAAAATAAGGAATGTGGTTTCGCTTACCGCGACAGCAATTTCAAACGTGAATGGAAAGGAAAATACTATGTGTTGCGTGTAAGTTTTCGTCTTTCACCTTCTACGGAAGCCCGTCATCTCAGCTATGGTCAGCTTGCCACTCTTGAAGAACGTCTTGGCTATCTTCCCGACATTGCACAGGTTGCAAATGAGGTCATAACCATTCGCAATTCAAAGCTGCCCAATCCGGCAGTAATCGGCAGTGCCGGAAGTTTCTTCAAGAACCCGGTGGTGAATAAGTACTACTATGAGGAGGCAATGAAAGCCTTGGATCCCGATATACCTTGCTACCCCGTAGATGAGCACAACGTGAAAGTGCCTGCGGGTTGGCTCATTGACAAGTGTGGGCTAAAAGGGAAACAGATAGGGGGTGCCCAAGTCTATCCTGACAATTGTCTTGTAATTGCAAATACGGGCGATGCCACAGCTAAGGATGTGTCGCAGCTTGCACGTTTCATAACCGATGAGGTCAGACGGAGATATGCTGTGATATTGCAACCGGAGGTAAATTATATCGACACCGAAATGGAGGTGACAATTCTCGGAAGCGGTACATCTAAAGGTGTGCCGGAAGTGGCTTGCGACTGCCGTGTGTGCCGCTCCCATTCACCTTTCGACAAGCGACTCCGTGCCTCAGCCTTGGTACATACCCACGGAATGAACATTCTTATTGATGTCTCTCCCGATTTCCGTTATCAGGCTATTCGTGAAGAGCTGATTCATCTTGATGCGGTACTGATTACCCATAGTCACTACGACCATGTGGGAGGTATTGACGACCTGCGCCCTTTCTGCGCCTATCACGATATACCTATTTATCTTAAGGAGGATGTCAACCGAGACCTTCATGCCCGTCTTGACTACTGTTTCCGACCTGTACCCTATCCGGGGGTGCCCACTTTCGAGATGCACGAGGTGGGTGACAAACCATTTTTCATCAACGGACTTAAGGTAATTCCAATCCATGTAAATCACGGGAAACTTCCTATTCTTGGCTATCGAATCGGAGATTTCGCTTATGTTACGGATGCCAAGACCATCCCGGAAGAGGAGATTGAAAAACTCGAAGGCTTAAAGGTGCTTATTGTAAATGCCCTGCGTGAAAAGAAAGAGCATTTCGCCCATATGACGTTCAGAGAGGCATTGGCACTCGTAGAGCGTGTAAAACCCAAAGAAGCTTATTTCACTCATTTTAACCACGAGGCAGGTCTACATGAAGAAATGGAGCGGGAATTCCCACCCCATGTTCATCCATGCTACGATGGTCTGCGCATCTTTATCAGATAGCCACAACCATATAGGAAATCTCGTCAGATAGTCGATTCCTTCAGACGCTCGGCGTTCTCGGCAATGGTGAGGCGGTCGATGCACTCCTGAATGTCACCATCCATAAAAGCAGCCAAATTATAGATCGTGTAATTTATGCGATGATCAGTCATACGTCCCTGTGGGAAATTATACGTGCGAATCTTTGCCGAGCGGTCGCCGGTAGAGACGAGTGTCTTACGTCGTTGGGCAATGTCGGCAAGATATTTCTCACGTTCACGACTATATATATACGTACGCAGGCGTGAGAGGGCACGTTCCTTATTCTTCGGCTGGTCACGTGTCTCGGTACACTCTATCAGAATCTCATCCTCCTCACCGGTCACCGGATTCTTCCACATATAACGCAGACGCACTCCGGATTCCACCTTATTAACATTCTGACCACCGGCGCCACCTGAGCGGAAAGTATCCCATTTTATGGCTCCTTCCTGTATCTCCACATCAAATTCCTCGGCTTCCGGCAATACAGCCACTGTAGCTGCTGAGGTATGCACACGTCCTTGAGTCTCTGTAGCCGGCACACGCTGCACCCGGTGAACACCGCTCTCATATTTCATAACTCCGTACACATCGTCTCCGATAAGGTTGAAGCATATCTCCTTATAGCCACCGGATGCACCGGGACTCGTAGATGTCACCTCTAACTGCCATCCTTTACGCTCGGCAAATTTCTGATACATTCTGAAAAGATCACCGGCAAAGAGAGCTGCCTCATCACCTCCTGTGCCACCTCTTATCTCCACAACTGCGTTCTTTGCATCCTCAGGATCTGCGGGCACAAGAAGCATCTTTATCTCATTTTCAATTTTGGGGATAGCCTCAAGGTCAGCATCAAGCTCCTCTTTAGCCATAGCACGCAGTTCCTCATCCTCCTCTTCGGCAATTACGGTCTTTGCCTCCTCTACCCCGGCAAGCAGCTCACGGTAACGCCTGGCAGCGTCGAGCAGCTTCTCAAGCTCACGATACTCCTTAGTAAGGCGCACATAGCGTTTACGGTCGGCTATCACCTCCGGATCGGTTATGAACGTTGCCACCTCCTCAAAACGGAGGTCAAGGCCATCAAGTCTCTTCAATAAGGGATTTTCTTCCATTTCTTGCATTATGAGGCCACCGGGAAAAGGCTCCGCGACGGCTACTTAATTGTTATTTTATGCAAAATTACAAAATAACATTGAAAATAATTGTGGATGAGAGAAAAAAGTAGTAACTTTGCAGCCGCTAAAGCGATTCGGGTCCTGCCGGGGCCCATTCGCCAAGGCAATATTATTAACCCTTTATCAATATACCGGCAAGTTTTATTATGGCAACAAAAATCAGATTGCAGCGTCACGGCCGTAAGGGCTACGCTTACTATCCTATTGTAGTCGCCGATAGCAGGGCACCACGTGATGGTAAATTTATTGAAAGGATAGGTTCTTATAATCCGAACACTAATCCTGCTACAATAAGTTTAGACTTCGACCGTGCCTTGTATTGGGTGGAAGTTGGTGCTCAGCCCACCGACACAGTTCGTTCTATTCTCTCCAAAGAGGGTGTGCTCCTTATGAAGCACCTCCGTGGCGGTGTGAAGAAAGGCGCCTTCAACGAAGAGGAGGCTCAGCGTCGTTTCGACGCTTGGAAACAAGCTCGCGACAAAGAGGCTCAGGCTTTCCAGGCTAAGAAAGATGCCAAGGCTGCCGATGAGGCAAAGGCTCGTCTTGACGCAGAGATTGAGAAAAACCGCATCAAGGGTGAGTCTGTAGCCAAGAAGAAAGCTGAGAAGCTCGCCGCTGAAGAGGCAGCTGCCAAGGCCGCTCTCGAAGCTGAAACAGAAGCAACTGCAGCAGCTGAATAATTTTTCTGTCATTTTTTGACATTAAAATTTGCACGATTCAAAATTATTGTCTAACTTTGCATCGTCAAAACAAAACAACGCCGGGCTTGTCACCCGATTTAGTTCCGGCGTTATCTGGCCGATTAGTGTAGCGGTTAGCACGCCACCCTCTCACGGTGGAGACTCGGGTTCGAGTCCCGGATCGGCTACTTAGACCAATACTCGGTGAGTATTGGTCTTCTTTTTATCATTACATTTCCATACCATCCACATATGTCTACTATTCTTGAGCGTCTTGATGGACTGGACGCTAAATTTGAAGAAATATCAACCCTTATCACCGACCCTGCGGTGATTGCTGACCAACGCCGATACGTCAGGCTGACCAAGGAATACCACGACCTTGAGAAGATACTGAAAACAGCAGACCGATACCGTAACGCGCTCTCAAACATAGAGGAAGCCAAGGCAATGCTGGCTGATGAGACCGATGAAGAGATGCGCGCTATGGCCCGCGAGCAGCTGGAGGAATCACAGGCCGAAATTCCCAAACTGGAAGAGGAAATCAAACTGCTCATGATTCCGCC
The DNA here is from genome assembly GCA_947174225.1 of uncultured Porphyromonadaceae bacterium. Classification (GTDB taxonomy): domain Bacteria; phylum Bacteroidota; class Bacteroidia; order Bacteroidales; family Muribaculaceae; genus Lepagella. Next base: position 5,473 of record CAMWIF010000192.1, read on the forward strand.
GGATCCGGATGACGCAAAAAACTGCGTGGTCGAGATACGCGGAGGCACCGGAGGCGACGAGGCTGCCCTCTTTGCCGGAGACCTATTCAGGACGTAGCAGAAATATCCCGCAAGGAAAGGATGGACACTGGCGGTCAGCAACGTGTCGGAAGGCGCTGCAGGCGGATACAAGGAAATAGTCTTCACATTGACCGGAGATGCCGTCTACGGCACCATGAAATACGAAAGCGGAGTACACCGTG
>CAMWIF010000193.1 GCA_947174225.1 uncultured Porphyromonadaceae bacterium
CTCCAGCCCCCTTTCACCCCTCTTTTAGCTCAATTTATACCTCTTCTCTTGCATACTCTCGTTTTATTCGCTAACTTTACGTCATAAATCTTTACCGGCTAAAAACACTTTCCACGTGTCAAAGCCCACAAATTCTTTAATTATGGAAAAGAAAAACCTTGAATATCTTGCGAGCCTCCGGAAAACTATGGCTGACCACGCAATCGACGCAGTTGTCATCTCAAGCACCGACCCTCACCAGTCGGAGCTTCCCCCGGCTCATTGGCGCTGCCGTGAATGGCTCACCGGCTTCGCAAGCGAAAACGGCACAAGCGGAACCGCTGTGGTCACAGCCGACCAGGCATACGTCTGGACAGACAACCGCTATTTCATACAAGCTACCGAACAGCTTCAGGGCACTGGATTCTCTATGATGCCCGAAGACGGTCCCAACGCCGTAAACCTCATCGACTGGCTCGTGGAGCATCTCAATTCCGGGCAGACCGTAGGAATCGACGGTATGACCTTCTCCGTATCCTACGCTCAGCGCCTTGAGCAGGAGCTTAACGACAATGGGATGAAGCTCAACGACAATTTCAACGTATTCCAATATATATATCCCGACCGTCCGGAACGTCCCAAGAACAAGATATTCGTCCACGATGAGAAAGTCGTAGGTCAGGATGTCAATCAGAAGATGGACGCTATCAACGCCGAAGTGAAGGCTGAACTCGCCAATGCCGTTCTCCTCTCTGCCCTCGACGACATAGCTTGGGCAACAAACCTGCGTGCCGCCAACGACATCCCCTTCTCCCCCGTATATCTATCTTTCCTATATGTATCCCCCACTGAGCGCGTGCTCTTCGTCGACAGCGACAAGCTCACACCCGAAGTTGAGGCTCACCTGAAGAAATACAACATCGAAGTGAAGCCTTACGATGCCGTGCTCGACTTCGTGGCTACACTTCCCAAAGATGTGCGCCTCCTCCTCGACCCGCAGAAGACAGCGCGTGGCATCTACGACAAGGTTGGCTGCACACCCGTATTCGGCGGTGACGCAATCTCAAAGCTCAAAAGCATCAAGAATCAGACAATGCTTGCCAATCTCGAACTCGCTATGGAGAAAGACGGCGTGGCTCTCGTGAAATTCTTTATGCTTGTGGAAGACCAGTATCCCTCCGGCAAACTCACTGAGGTCGGTCTCGGCAAGACCCTCCGTGCCCTCCGCCTTGCCGACCCCTCCTGCGTAGACGAGAGTTTCGCCCCCATCATCGGCTGGAATGCCCACGCTGCCCTCCCCCACTATGAGGCGACAGCCGAGACTGACGTGGCGATTGAAGGTAACGGTCTGCTCCTCGTAGATTCAGGCGGCCAGTACACCTACGGCACCACCGACATCACGCGCACCGTGGCTCTCGGTACCCCAACAGCCGAAGAGATCCACGACTTCACCCTCGTGATGAAAGGTCACATTGCCCTCTCCACCATAAAATTCCCCACCGGCACACGCGGCTCACAGCTCGACATACTCGCCCGCCAGTATCTATGGGACGAAGGAAAGGCATATTTCCACGGCACAGGACACGGCGTGGGCTTCTTTATAAACTGCCACGAAGGTCCGCAGGCTATCCGCACCCAGGAGAATCCGGCGGTTATGGAAGCGGGAATGGTTACGAGCAACGAGCCGGGAATCTACTTTGAGGGACGCTACGGAATACGCTGCGAAAACATGATGGCATGCGAGGCATGGAAGACCACCGAGTTCGGACCCTTCCTCCAGTTCCGCCCCATGACCCTCTTCCCCTTCGATCTCCGTCTCTTCGACACCTCAATGATGACCGATGCCGAGATCAAGTGGGTCAACGACTACCACACTGAGGTACGCAACCGCCTCACCCCGCTCCTCACTCCCGACGAGGCAGCTTGGCTCGCCAAGAAGACCGCGCCCCTCACAAAGGCATAATGCGCCACAGGCAAAATCAACCAAATAGAAACAACTGAATAAAGAAATGGCTATAATCCAGTCAGTAAGAGGGTTTACCCCCGAAATAGGCAAAGACTGCTTCCTTGCCGCCAACGCAGTGATCGTGGGCGACGTGATAATGGGCGACGAATGTAGCATATGGTTCTCCACCGTGCTGCGCGGCGACGTCAACTCAATCCGCATCGGCAACCGCGTCAACATCCAGGACGGCAGCGTGCTCCACACGCTCTATCAGAAATCTACCATCGAGATCGGCGACGACGTTTCCATAGGCCACAACGTGGTGATCCACGGTGCCAAGGTGCGCGACTACGCACTCATCGGCATGGGGGCTGTGGTGATGGACGATGCTGAGGTTGGCGAAGGCGCCATCGTGGCAGCCGGCTCCGTAGTGCTCAGCCGCACCAAGATAGGTCCTCATGAGCTTTGGGGTGGCACGCCCGCCAAGTTCATCAAGATGGTGGAGCCTGACAAAGCCAAGGAGATGAACGAGAAGATAGCACGCAATTATCTCATGTATTCAAAATGGTATGGCGAGCAATAAACCCGACACACCGACAATAATCAACCTTCCACGTTTTCTCGACCACCGGGGTAATCTCTCGGTGGTTGAGCAACGTAAGGACATACCCTTCGACATACGCCGCGCCTACTGGGTCTACGATGTGCCCGGAGGTGAGGAGCGCGAAGGCCACGCCTACCACGTCAACCAGGAATTCATTGTTGCCCTGTCCGGTAGTTTCGACGTGATCACCGACGACGGCACGTCTGCCACCACCTACCCCCTCAACCGTTCCTACTACGGGCTATACGTGCCTGCCGGCACGTGGCGCACACTCACCAACTTCTCCACCAACTCATTGGCGCTCATACTGGCATCCACCCCGTATGACCCCGACGACTATATCTACACCCACGAAGATTTCATACGCATCAAGCAATCCGGCAAATGAACAGATCCACCGTCTACGACTGCTCCATAATTGAGCTGAACCGCCATCACAGCGACCGTCGCGGCAACCTCACCGTTGTGGAAAACGGAGAGTCGGTCCCCTTCGACGTGGCACGCATATTCTATCTCTACGACGTGCCGGGAGGCGTTGGGCGCGGTGCCCATGCCCACCATACCCTCTACCAGCTCATAGTGGCTGTGAGCGGCAGCTTCTCCGTCACCGTAGACGACGGCAGCGTGAAACGCACCTTTATGCTCAACCGCCCCTACAAAGGTCTGCTCGTGGTGCCCGGCATCTGGGCATCGCTCGAAGACTTCTCTTCGGGAGCCGTGTGTATGGTGCTTGCCTCCGCTCCCTACGACGAAGCCGACTACATACGTGAGTATTCCGATTTCATACGCTTAAAGAACAAGGCTCTGCAAGACGATTAAATCTATGTAAGCCGTTACACCGACACTCATATGGCTGAACTGACACTCCTGCCCTACACCCCGGATCATAAGGATGAATGGGATGAATTTGTAAAGACATCAAAAAACGCCACATTCCTTCACCGGCGCGATTATCTGGAATATCACGCCGACCGTTTCCCCGACAGTTCGCTGATGGTGTTTCGCGACAACAAGCTCTACGCGCTCCTTCCTGCCACGTTTGACGGTGAGACATTCTCCTCCCACGCCGGACTCACCTACGGCGGTCTGCTGCTCAACAAGAGAGCCACCACAGCCGAAGTGCTCACGGTTATGCGTATGATATGCGATTATGCCCTACGCCTCGGAGCCTCGCGATTCATCTACAAGCCCGTGCCGCACATCTACCACCGCCTCCCTGCCGAAGAAGACCTCTACGCCCTCTTCCGCCTGGATGCAGCCATCACAGTCCGCAACGTGTCGGCAGTAATCGACACTGCCAACCCCGTTAAGCTGCGCGACGACAGGAAAGCGGGTGTGCGCAAAGCTCTCAAAGATGGAATAACCGTCGTAGACTCCGACAATTATGACCTCTTCTGGGATATTCTCAACAATAACCTTATGATGCGTTACAATGCGCGTCCCGTACATTCCCTTGAGGAGATCAAGCTACTGAGCCGCCTCTTCCCGGAAAACATTCATCTGCATCTGGCAAAAAAGGGTGACGATGTTTTGGGTGGCACCGTCATCTACACCTCACCCACCGTAGCCCATACACAGTATATTTCCGCCACGCCCGAAGGTAAACGCCTCCACGCCATTGACCTCCTCCTCCACACACTCATCACGATACGCTACGTCTCCTATCCCTACTTTGACTTCGGCACATCCAACGAAGACCACGGTCATTACCTTAACGAGAACCTGATTTCTCAGAAAGAGGGCTTCGGCGCACGTGCCATAGTTTATGATACATATTCTATCCCATTAAAATAATCATATGATAAAGTTTCTCGATCTCCACAAGGTTAATTCACAGTATGCCACAGAAATCAACGATGCCCTGATGCGAACCCTCGCCTCCGGCTGGTACCTTCTCGGCAACGAGGTAAAGGAATTCGAGAAAGAATACGCCTCATATATCGGCACGGAATATGCAGTAGGGTGTGCTAACGGTCTCGACGCGCTCACGCTGATTCTCCGCGCTTACATCGAATTGGGCGTTATGCAACCCGGCGATGAGGTGATTGTCCCTGCCAACACCTATATAGCCACTATACTTGCCATTTCGGAAAACGGACTTGTGCCCGTGCTTGTTGAGCCTGACCCTGCCACCCTCCAGATTGACCCGGATCGCATCGAAGAGGCAATCACACCGCTTACCCGTGCCATAATGATAGTGCATCTTTACGGACGTTGCGCCTACACCGACAAGATCGGGGAAATATGCCGCCGCCATTCCCTTAAACTCATTGAAGACAATGCCCAGGCCCACGGCTGCCTATTCAAAGAACAAAGCGACTTAAAAGGGAGGCGTACCGGTTCGCTTGGTGATGCCGCCGGCCACAGCTTCTATCCCGGCAAGAACCTCGGAGCATTGGGTGACGGCGGCTGCGTCACCACATCGGACGCCACGCTTGCCCGGATGGTGCGCACATTGGCAAATTACGGCTCCGAAAAGAAATATGTATTCGACTACAAAGGACGCAACTCACGTCTCGACGAGCTACAGGCAGCCATACTCCGTGCAAAACTCCCCCACCTCGATGCTGACAACTCACGTCGCAAAGAGATAGCAGCGCGGTACATAGCCGGTATCAGTCACCCCGACATAACAATACCTCAAGACATAACCATACCGCAAGACATAACCACACCACAAGACACAACCACACCACAAGAGATAACCATATCTCAAGCGAGATTCGACTCCAACGTATTTCACATTTTCCCGATCCTCACCGAGCGACGAGACGAATTGCAGACCTACCTCCACAGCCACGGAGTGCAGACCCTCATCCACTACCCCATTCCACCCCATCGGCAGAAAGCCTACAAAGAATGGCAAGACAGAAGTTTTCCAATCACAGAACACATCCATCGCTGTGAACTGTCACTGCCCATCTCCCCCGTCCTGACCCCATCCGAAGTCGACACCATAATCACCCTCATCAACCGCTTCTAATTCACCTCCTCGGCACGACCTTGGGCATAACAAATAATTCTCATATGGAAATTGAGCAACAAATTTGAATGGTATACCAAAAATAAAAAGCTTTTAATTTGTTTATTAATTGCGAAATCGCTATATTTGCAGCGAGTCTAACCTCCCACCACTTCTTGCTCAAAACTAAAATATCTTTGAAAAATGGAAGTTAAAGTTAC
>CAMWIF010000194.1 GCA_947174225.1 uncultured Porphyromonadaceae bacterium
CCACAAGACCTTTCTCACGGTCGATGCCGGAGACGTTGCCCCATGTGAAGATCACAAGCCCGTGGGCTACGAGTTCGAGGTTGGCTTTACAAACCTCCTCTTTAAGTTTTTCAAGCATACTAATTTTGTTGTTAATCAATTGTTAATGTATCGGTATAACCTTGCCCCCCGCTTGGAGGTGGATTTGTCGATAAGTCCGGTAAGTTCGATGAAGGGGTTGTCGGAGATACTTTTCCGGAAGTTGCGTTTGTCGAGTTCCTTGCCGGTGACGCTTTCCACGAGCGTTTGCAGCTGTGTAAGAGTGAAAAACTCCGGCAAAAGATTGAAGGCAAACGATCCGGTAAGAATCTTGCGACGCATGACATCGAGAGCGCGGTCAATCATCTCCTGATGGTCGAATCCGAGAGGGGGCAGGGCATCCACAGCCACCCATGTGGCATTGTGCTGGCTCACCGCCTCCTGGTCTACGTCGGCAAGGTTGAGAAGTGCGAAATAAGCCACTGAAATCACTCTTGCTCCCGGGTCGCGGTCAATCTCACCGAAAGCGCCGAGCTGACGGATGAACACGTTGTCAAGACCGGTCAGCTCACCGAGCACTCTTTTCGCAGCCACGTCAACACTTTCGTCGTCGTTGACAAAGCCGCCTATAAGCGACCACTTGCCCATTTCAGGCTCGAAATTCCTTTTCACAAGCAAAAGGTGGAGCTTGCCGTGAATCACCGCGAAGATGATGCAGTCTACAGCCACATAAAATTTGCTGAGATGGGAATAATGGTTAATAGGGGATGTCATATGTAAAATTATAGGGTTGCCGGAATTATGGTGAATATACCTTTCCGGCAACCCTTAAGACTGATTACCAGAAATAGATGTAGAATGCTGCGGTGATACCAAGGATAATGATGGAGTTGATAATATCCCAGGCGTCCCAGCTCTGGCGAGTGGCGAGACGCTGCTCGGGAGTGGAGGTGCCGAATACGAGACCTTGGATCTTCTTCTCATCGGGAGCCTTGGTGAAGAGGCTGACTACGAATACAACGGCAATACAGAAGAGGAGCATTGCACCGCAGAAGTAGAGCCAGTTAGAATCATAGAAAAGATACTTGAACCAAGTGGGGTCGGTAGCCGGATTTTCCTGATTGCTAAACCAGATTTTAGCAGAGAGACGGGTGCAGCCGATAAGAAGGCCTGCGATAAGACCCCACATACCACCCTGTGCAGTGGCACGTTTCCACACAATACCGACAAGGAAGGCTGCTGCGATACCCGGAGCAAGCACCGACTGAACATCCTGGAGATAGAGATAGAGCACGTCACCTACAGAACGCATAACAGGAATCCAGAGGATACCGAGAACTACGATCACAACAGTAGCTGCCTGACCAATGTTGACGAGCTTCTTAGGAGGCGTGTTAGGTTTGAAACGCTGGTAGAAGTCGATGGTGAAGAGGGCTGCTGAAGAGTTGAAGAGAGAAGCGAGAGATGACATAAGGGCTGCGAGGATACCGCAGACGATAAGACCCTTAACACCGGCGGGGAGAAGTTTGGCTACAAGAGTCGGGAATGCTGCGTCGGAGTTGGGGTTACCTTCCGGAGTAAGGGGGAGGAAGTCACCGAGCTGCTGATGGAGCGCGAAGGCGATCATACCGGGGATGAGGAACAGGAATACGGGGAGGAGCTTGAGGTAAGCACCGAAGATAGTACCACGACGAGATTCCTTCTCATTCTTACCGGAGAGCACACGCTGAACAATGAACTGGTCGGTACACCAGTACCAGAAACCGATTACGGCAGAGCCGATAAGTGCGCCGAGCCAGGGATACTGTGCGTCGTCGTTGCTGCGGATGAGGTTGACCATAGAGTCGCCTGCCTCATTCACTTTCACAGCAGAGCAGATTTCCATCATCTTGTCCCAGCCACCGAGTTCCTTAAGACCGAGCACGAGGATTATGAGTGAGCCGAGAAGAAGGATAGGAGTCTGGAGCACAGAGGTGTAGAGCACGGATTTCATACCGCCGATGATAGTGTAGATAGCGGTGATGACTACGAGACCGATAGCGGCAATCCAGAAGAAGTCGATGCCCCAGAGGGTGTCGATGCCGAATACCTGCTGGAATACGAGACCGCCGGCGTAAACCGTAACGGCAACCTTAGTAAGCACGTAGCTGATAAGGGAGATCACGGAGAGAATCGTACGGGAGGTGGAGTTGTAACGACGCTCAAGGAACTCCGGCATAGTGATTACCATGGAACGGGTGTAGAAGGGTACGAATACCCAGCCGAGGATAAGGATCATCCATCCTTGGATCTCCCAGTGAGCCATTGCCATACCGCTCGAAGCGCCTGAGCCTGCGAGACCGATAAGGTGTTCAGAACCGATGTTTGATGCGAAGATCGAAGCACCGATAGCAATCCAGGTGGCGTCTTTACCACCCAAGAAGTAGTCGCCGGCGTTGTCTTGCTTCTGCTTCATCACCCACCAGATGATGGCACAGAGCGCGATGACGAATAGACCAACGACAATCCAGTCTAATGTCTGCATAAAGTTAGGTTTTTATAGATTTGAGTTTATGGTGATCTAAGGGTAAGGCCACGCCCCGGAGTCGGAAGTGTCTCCGGGACGGGACCAACTTAATTTCGGGTTATTGTTTCACTGAGAATTTGTAGATGCAATGAGAGTTGTAGGTATCGCCCGGGTTGAGACGTACAGAGGGCCATTGCGGCTTGTTGGGAGCATCGGGATAGTGTTGGGTCTCAAGGCAGATACCTGCGTGCTGGTTGTAGGCGATTCCGTTCTTGCCGGTCACTGAGCCGTCGAGGAAGTTGCCGGAGTAGATCTGTACGCCCGGCTCGTTGGTGTATACGTCAAGCACGATGCCTGTGGCGGGGCTATAAAGTTCGGCAGCCTTCACAGCGATGTCGCCGTTGGTGTCGAGCACGAAGTTGTGGTCATAGCCGTTGCCGTTCTTCATCTGAGGATTAGAGAAAGCTTTGATGCTGTCGCCTACCACGCGGGGCTGACGGAAATCGAAAGCCGTTCCCTCAACGGGTGCGTAGGTGCCATCGGTCATATAAGTAGCGTCGATGGGAGTAATCTTCGAAGCGTTGACCATCAGCTCATTGTTGGTGACGGGCTGTGTGGGGTCTCCGTTGAGGTTGAAATAGGAGTGGTTGGTGAGATTTACGATAGTGGGCTTATCAGTTGTTGCTGCGTAGGCAATGTCGATTGAGTTGTCGGGAAGGAGAGTATAAGTTACCTGGGCAGTCATATTGCCGGGATAGCCGTTGTCGCCGTCAGGGGAATTGAGGGTGAGCACCACTGTGGAGTCGTTGGGCTGAGAAGCCTGGTAAACGCGATATTGCCATCCGAGGTTGCCAAGCTCGCCGCCGCCGTGGAGTGAGTGCTTGCCGTTGTTGAGGGGCAGTTGATACTCTGTGCCATCGAGAGAGAATTTGCCTTCGTTGATACGGTTGGCGAAGCGGCCTATGGATGCACCGAAGTCAGAAAGATTATTTTCGGGGAAGTAAGCCTGCACGCTGTCGAAACCGAGCACCACGTCGGTGAGATTGCCATTCTTGTCGGGCACCATCATCGACACGAGGCGACCGCCGAAGTTGGTGATGCAAGCCTCAGCGCCGTTGGCGTTGACAAGGGTGTAGAGAGCTGTAGAGTCGCCCTTGTATTCAGCTTTGAACTTCTGGGGATCAAGACCCGATTTAGTCAACTGAGGAGATGTAGCCTGGTGGCTTCCACAAGCCGCGAAGAGGAGAAGAGCTCCGAAACCGGCTGCGAGTTTGATCTGTTTCATGATCTAAGTTTTTAGATATGTTTTAGTTTATAATCCTGATTTTGATTCGGTATTTAGATTTTGGTGTAAAATTAACACCCTATATTAGGGTCTGCAAATATATTTATATGTTCTACAACATATTTCTTAGGCAAAAATTCCCAAAAGAGCATTTGTGTGCCATATAGACCAAAAATAAGTGTATTTTCTACACTTATTTTTACTCAAATTCTAACACAATTGCAGGTGATTCATATCGTGCCCGGCAAATGGACGTTGACCACGGTCAATGAAGCCGACACGGTCATAAAGGCGGCGGGCGCGGTCATTGTCAATGTCGCAGAGAAGCCCAAGTGGTTTTCCGGCAGCGTCGGCTTTGAGCTTCGCGTCGCGTATCAGTGCTTCGCCGATGCCCTGACCACGATATTCAGGGAGGGTCATAAGTGTGTCGAGATAAAATTCGTCGGGTTCCGTCTCTCCCGGTACTGCTTCAATCTCTTCCGGTGTCATACCCCAACCGAAAGTTTTGTTGGCTTCGGCAAAGAAGGGACGGCGAAGTCTTTTCAGGTCGGCTCCGTCGTAGCTTACGCATACGCCTATCGGGTTGCCCTCATCATTACGGGCTACACGTGAGTTGAGATAGGAATACTGTGAGTCGGTACGTGCGGCAAGACGGGCAAAAAGGTCGTGAACGTCTTGGGGTGTGTTGTGGTCGCCGGCAAGGTGGTCGGTAAGTTCGGGTCCGATGGCTGCGATTATCGCATCTGCGATGAGCGAGGCATCATCGGGGGTTGCTGTCGTGATTGTCATAATATAATAAGGATAAAGATGCAGGTCGGGAAGCCATTCGACTTCCGACCTGCAAAACAATTAGTGTTGATAAATCAGAGGTTGGGGTTAATCTTGCTCCAATCAGCTACAGGAGGAAGCACACCCATAGAAATTACCTCGTCGCGGAGTTCGCAAAGGTGTTTGTAGCTCTTTTCGAGATCAGCCTCCTCAGCGGGAGTGCCGCTGAACGGTTTTGTCTGGACACCCTCTTTGGTGACTGTGGTCTCCATAGCCATCATAATGTTCTTGAACTTATCGTTGTCAACATATGTGCCGACGGGCCAGCGGAACGGCTTGCCACCCATAGCTGCGGCTATCATCTCGATTGAGAGATAAGAGGGACTTTGGAATGATGAACGTCCGCGGAGGTCGATGATATTCTTTCCGCCCTGGATTACCTTCTGCTTGATGGTCTCCCATTGTTCTGCGGGGAGTTCCTCGGTGCCGATGATGGTGTCGAGAGGTTTGCCGTCAACCAAGGTAGTTGATGCGAACACTGCCATCTGCTCACCGTGACCGCCATATGTACGGCAGTTCTCAATCTTCGCTGCGGGAAGTTTGAAATACTTCACGAGCTGATCCTGAAGACGGGTGCTGTCGAGAGCGGCGAGGGTGGCAACCTGTGAGGGTTTCAGACCGGAATAGATGAGGGTAATAAGGCCGGTGATGTCGGCAGGGTTGAAGATAACCACCACGAACTTGGCATCGGGGCAGTACTCCTTAATATTCTTACCGAATTCCTCGGCGATAGCTGCGTTGCCTTTAAGAAGGTCTTCACGGGTCATACCTGCCTTACGTGCCGCGCCACCCGATGAAACGATATACTTCGCATCGGTGAATGCCTCCTTGATGTCGGAGGTGTAGGTGAGGTTCACACCTTCGAATGCACACTGATAAAGCTCCTCTGCCACACCCTCAAGTGCAGGAGCATATGGGTCGTAGAGACATACATTAGGGGTGAGGTGCATCATCAGGGCTGTCTGAGCCATGTTTGAGCCGATCATGCCGGCTGCGCCGACAATCAGCAATTTGTCATTCGTTAGAAATTCCATGTTATCTATAAATTAGTTAAAAGAGTTG
>CAMWIF010000195.1 GCA_947174225.1 uncultured Porphyromonadaceae bacterium
GGTATCGTAGGCAGGTCTTCAAGAGCATGGTTAAACACGGTTGAGAAGATCTTAAGATTCTTGGTATAGAACACCCAATCACGTTTGCCGTCACCCGTATAAATACCTGTCATCACAGCTACCCTATCCTTCTTGAAGGCTTCGATAAGAGCATCCGTAACCTCCTCCATAAGTTTGGCGTCATCCTCCTCAGGCATTCCGTCGGGGAGAGCATTATAGTTCCAGGTCACATCTATACGGTAGACATATTTCCCGCTATCACGGAAATCGTCAATCTTATCGCGTCCGGTGACAATAATAGTCTTTCCTGACTCGCTCTCGGCAGGATAGCTCCACCATTTGTCGGTATACTTCATAATCGGAATCAATAAATGGTTAGCAGGAATCAATGAATTGTCACAAGGGTCGCGCCGAAACCATACTCCCGGAAAGATGCATCCTGAAGCTCTGCCTTAGGATACTCCTTTTTCAGAAGGTCGAGCACAGCCTTGCGCAACACACCCTCACCCTTTCCGTGTATGAATACAATCTTCTGCCCGATACGCTGCTGATTGTCGCGCATATGACGGCGCACGGCACTGAGCTGCATCTCAAGCATATCCTTAGGCTCCATACCGGTAAGGGAATCGGTAAGCTCTCCGATGTGAAGATCCACCTCTATAAGAGGAAGTACCTTATGGGGATTATCGGCAGGATTCGGTTCACGGCGTTTGCTGCCTTTATCCACACGATACTTCTTCGACAGTTCGGAAGCCACATCCTTATCCGGCTTCTTTCCTGCCATAGCCTCCTGCATCTCGACTACATTCACCTCCAACGGCTTCGACACCACACCGTCGTTCACTAAAGGCACCTCCAACACCGGAGTATCAAAATATAGCCCTGGACGGAAACAATGATACTTATGGAACTTGGTGAGATCAAGTTTACGCGAAACACTCACCGGGGGCTGGAGTGTAAATATCTTGTCCTTCTTATAGAGAATGCACTGGAAAGCAATCTTCTCATACTTCGGCAGGTCTTCGTGAGTAATGCTCACAAGGTCGATAAGCTCGTTGGGAGCCACATTACCCGAATAGACCACTGTCCAACCTCTCTCCTCGGCACTGCGACGAAGGAAGGTAAAGTCGAGATAATAATTTGAATCATTCACAAGCACTGCGCTGAAGCGTGTCTTGTCAAGATGCTTCACGTCGCCCGGCTCAAACGCCAAAACAAGGTTGGGCTTCTCACCGTGAGGGGTCTCTTCAACCAGAAGAGCCGGCTGCGGTTGAGGCAGCTCCGGATCGGGAGCCTTTGTAGTGGTAGCCTTATCAGCCTTTGGCTTCGACGTGTCAGCACTCTTCCTACCCTCATCGAAAGCCTTCTGGTCAAACATAACTTTAGGGGCATTGGCAGCTCTCTCATGCCCTGCGGGCATCACTACCACCACCTCTTTCAGAAGCACCGGGGTTTCGAAGCCATCTTCATCCACATAGGCTATCTGTCCCTCTATTCTTGTAATCCTGCCTCCACCTATGGAATTAAGGAAGCGGACTGTATCTCCAATTTTTGCCATTATTTTATTTTTTCGAGATTCTCCTCAAACTCTGCATCCACCTTCTTCTCCTTCGCCTCGTAGGCATCCACGATACGTTGCACAAGGGGATGACGTACTATATCCTTCTTCTCATACTCAATGATGCCAATACCCTCCACACCGCGTAGAATACGCAAGCTCTGCAGCAGACCGCTCTGAACAGTACGGGGAAGGTCAATCTGAGTGGCGTCGCCCGTGATTATCATACGGCTGTTGACACCCAAGCGGGTCAGGAACATCTTCATCTGATGCTTGGTTGTATTCTGCGCCTCGTCGAGTATGATCACCGCATCGTTGAGAGTACGTCCGCGCATAAAAGCAAGCGGAGCAATCTGTATGGTGTCGTTCTCCATATACTCCTTAAGCTTCAGCTGCGGAATCATATCCTCGAGCGCATCATATAGCGGACGCAGGTAGGGGTCAATCTTATCCTTCATATCACCGGGCAGGAAGCCAAGCTTCTCACCTGCCTCTACTGCAGGACGTGACAGTATGATACGCTTGCAAGCTTTGTTCTTCAAAGCCTGCACAGCCAAAGCGATAGCTATATACGTCTTGCCGGTACCGGCAGGACCGAGGGCGAAAGTAAGGTCATTCTTCGCAAAACTCTTCACCATCTTTGACTGGTTGGCGTTACGAGGAGCAATCGGGCGACCTGACTGACCGAAGATAATCACACCCTCCGCATTCACAGGCTTCGGCGGCTCTCCCTTTATTACATCGATTATCACGTCTTCGGGCAGCTTATTATACTTAGCGGCATATGCTTCGAGTTCCTTTATCTTACGCTCGAACTGTGCCGTCTCCGAATCCTCCCCTATCACCTTCACCACGTTGCCACGTGCTGCCATACGCAGCTTCGGGAAGAGATTCCTGATAAGATTGATGTTATTGTTATTGACCCCATAAAAAGTCTGGGGGTCAACCTTGTCAATGATTACTATTCTTTCGTTCACTTTTATTCCTTATTAAATCTTAAGGCTACATTCAAAAACCGCGCCAAATTTTACGGATTTCGAGGCAGCACTATCCCACGCTCCCCTCCAAAGTGATCTGGAGAAGTTTCTGGGCTTCCACGGCAAACTCCATCGGAAGCTTATTCATCACCTCCTTGGCATAGCCGTTGACGATAAGAGCCACAGCCTCCTCCGTAGGTATTCCGCGCTGACGGCAATAGAAAAGCTGGGCTTCATTGATTTTTGAAGTGGTGGCTTCGTGCTCCACAGTGGAGGTGGAATTTTGCACGTCGATATAAGGGAAGGTATGTGCGCCACACTCCGAACCCATCAGCAGCGAGTCGCACTGCGTGTAGTTACGGCAGTTGGAAGCACCCTTTACCACCTTCACCAAGCCACGATAAGAATTCTGGCTCTTTCCTGCGGATATACCCTTGCTCACGATTGTGCTGCGGGAATTTTTACCGAGATGTACCATCTTAGTACCGGTATCAGCTTGCTGGTAGTTGTTGGTCACAGCCACTGAATAGAACTCACCCACACTCTCGTCACCTTTCAGGATACAAGAGGGATATTTCCAAGTGATGGCGGAGCCGGTCTCAACCTGTGTCCACGACACTTTGCTACGGTGTCCGCGACACAGCGCACGTTTTGTGACAAAGTTATAGATACCTCCGTGTCCCTCTTTATCGCCGGCATACCAGTTTTGCACCGTGCTGTACTTCACCTCGGCACGTTCCTCACAGATAATCTCCACGATAGCAGCGTGAAGCTGGTTTTCGTCACGCATAGGAGCCGTACAGCCCTCAAGATAGCTGACATAAGCATCATCGTCAGCCACGATAAGTGTACGCTCAAACTGACCTGTGCCTGAGGCGTTGATACGGAAATAGGTACTTAGCTCCATCGGACATCTCACCCCTTTCGGGATATACACGAAAGAACCGTCGGAGAATACGGCAGAGTTGAGCGCTGCATAGAAGTTATCGCGATAGCCTACCACAGTGCCAAGATATTTCTTCACAAGGTCAGGATAGTCTTTCACCGCCTCAGAGAAGGAGCAGAAAATCACACCCAACTCGGCAAGTTTCTCGCGGTGTGTAGTCTTCACACTTACGGAGTCCATAACGGCATCCACCGCTACTCCTGCCAATTGCTTCTGCTCCTCCAAAGAGATGCCAAGCTTGTTGAAGGTCTTCACCAATTCGGGATCCACCTCGTCCATACTCTTTTTAAGCTCCTTTTTCTTAGGAGCCGCATAATAGGATATGGCTTGGAAATCTATCTCCGGTATTTTTAAGTGAGCCCACTCCGGCACAGGAAGTGTAAGCCAATAGCGATAGGCTTTAAGCCGGAAGTCGAGCAGCCATTCAGGCTCCCCCTTCACTTTCGATATAAAGCGTATCACATCCTCGTTCAGACCCGGAGGCACAATCTCCGTGTCTATGTCGCTTGTAAATCCATACTTATATTCAGAGTCGGTAGCCTCCTTGAGCACCTTCTCGCTTTTATTTTCTTTCTCGTTGGTCTTCATAATATATATGAACAAATTGAGACCGCAGCCGGTTAGAGATTATTCAAAAATAATTCTAAAAGCTGCGGCGCTCTATTATGCCTACAAAAATAATCAAATTATCCCTATTCCGCAAATCTCTTCTCAAAGTCGTCTAACTTATCTTGATAATATTTACGAAGCTCTTTCCAGCTATAGTAGGGACCGGTGACAGGGGTGCCCGGCAGACGTACCTCACGCTCGTTGAGCAGAGCTTTCACAAGCACATCATCAGGATTGGTAGAACCTGAACGACGATAGAATACAAGCTGGAGATTACCCGCCATAGGTATAATCTCATAGTCACGCCAATTCAGCTCTTCAAGCTGATCAAGGTCTGTGACCTCCTTGCCGTAATCCTCTATTTCCATAAGGGTAACGAGATTCACCAATATGCCGTCGTGTCCATATCGAAGTCTTGCACTGGGACGCTTAGAGGCAATCGCTGAATCGGTCTGTTCGATTATTCTCCCTAAGAGTTTACGCTGCGTATAAGGCATACGGTGATTGGTCATCGGAGTGTCGCCGCTATGAATAAACCAAAAGGCATTTCCACCCTTCCAATTCTCCAGCAATTCATCCTGTGAGAACACCTCCTCTAACAGCCACGGCTGATCCGAATGACCCTGGGCAGCCCCAAGTACCCAATATAGATAAGGCATAATCCCCGGAGCCACACTGTCACGTGCAAACTGGGGGTCAGTCACCAGGCGGTCAAGATAGGAGCCGTTACCTTGATGCTTATACTTGTAAGGGTTCACCACCGACTGCTCGGCAGCATCCTTGATTGGCCACGCCGGCTTATCGTCATAGTTCATAAACCACATATCGGCATAGCTGGCATCTTTCGTTGGGGTGATACTCGGAACAATCTGCTGAATACCCTCAAGACCGTTAAGCATAGAGAGAATACAACGGATCACCACTGTCGACTTGGCATCAATGTCGGCAGTAGGATTGAAAATCTTGGGATAATTCTGAGCCATTCTCCTACCTATTGCCTGATGCTGGAGAGCACCTTTATCGGAAAGCTCACCCAATCTGCCTTTGGACGCCTCGGCTATCTCACGCAAAGTCGTGAGAGTCTTCTCTCCGAGGGGGGTCAGCTTACCGGCTTTCTCAGCCTTCTCCAGATTCCTGACAGGGGTGAGATAGTCATTCTCGCCGATGAGCCAACGGGAGCCGTGTCGTCCGTAATGCTCCATATGGAAAGGCTCATATCCGGCAGGAGCAGGGGTCTGCGCCGGAGGAGCCACCTCCACATAGGGATACTCCGTAAGATTACCTGCCAATCCTCCGGCTCTCTGCGCCCACATACCGAAAGCTGTAGCCATCACGCACAAACACACACAAATACGTTTCATAGATTTATCTTTATTTGATATGTTTACTTAATTTTTACAAATATAGTTGTTTTTTACGATAATACCTAATCTATTTTAAAAGCAGGCTAAATAATTTTATCAGTTTCATTTAACCTATTATTAAGAAGTATTTCGAAAGGTACTTAGGAAGTAAGTTTGAAAGAAAATTTGGAAAATCACGATTAAATATTATTGATTACTTGGCAGTTAAATTTATTTTATGTAAATTTGCAGTGCTACTG
>CAMWIF010000196.1 GCA_947174225.1 uncultured Porphyromonadaceae bacterium
TCCACAAAAATCCGTAGAGATTATCCACATACATACCCGAACTGCATATCAACACTGCCGAACGTATCTGAACGATAAACTTAGCCATGTATCTGACACCGATAAGATCATCAGCCATACCGACAAGAAACATAAGCAAGACAGCACAAACCATAAAATACATTGGCACCAATGATTCCGCAAATTCTCCAAAGACATTTTCGCCACCAAACCGAAGATTGAGACCTATCACTAAAGCAAGCGAAAACAAAATAGACGGGACAAATGCAATACCGCCGAGGCGAGGCACAACTCCCTTGTGAATCTTACGCTCGTCAACTTCATCAAATAATTTCTTACGAAATGCAATAAGAAGTATCTGCGGAATAATGATTCCGGCAAGCATAAGAGAGATTGCGAAGGTTAGTATGTCGTCTGTAATCCAGTTTACCATATTTTCTTTTGCATTTGGGATTGCAAAGTTAGCTATTTTAAGCCAAATTCTCAAAATAGCCTATCTAATCTTTTTTCAAAACGTGATTATAACTTTTTTATTGAATCTTACGTTGTATTTATGTGGCAATACACATTAAATGATGTGTACCGGTCAATAAACGTCTGAGAAGTCACCCATACGTACTACCTACCGATTCATTTTACTCTTATGTTTTCCATCCTTCATAAGATTCATCTTAATGCCCCTCCCCTCCTATCCTTGGTAGCATCGATGCTGGCGACTCTGCTTCTTATTCCCCTTACTGCCACTGCACACTTCCCTGACTCCCTCAGATATGAAACTGAGGTATACGCTACCTCTTCAAGTGGCAAAAACACCCCTTTCTGGCTTTTAAGCAACCGTCAGGGACTCGGTTCACCAAAGCGGAATTTTGGCTATGCACACGCTGCTTTATTTAAGGATATAGACAAGAGCAAACGTTTTTCATGGGGAGCAGGGGTAGATCTTGTGGCTGCATGGCGATATTCTGCTCCATTCCATATCCATCAGCTTTACGGAGAAATCAAATACCGCGCCTTTGAAGTAATGGCAGGTAGCAAAGAAATGTGGTGTACACACAACGACCCCAAGTTATCATCAGGCAGCCTGCTCTTCTCAGGGAATGCCTTGCCTATTCCCCAAGTACGTGTCGGAATTTTTGACTATGCGCCTTTCTGGGGCACTAAGGGCAGGTTAGGCGTGAAAGGTTACATTGCCTATGGAATGTTTTCCGATTCAAAATGGCAAGAATCATGGGCTGCTACAGGATCAAAGTATACTCAGAATGTACTTTTCCACTCAAAAGGGCTATGGCTTAGGTTTGCCAATCCAGCTACGTCACCTGTGACAGGAGACGTGGGCATAGAGATGGCTACACAATTCGGTGGCGTGGCATATAAGGATGGTAAGGTTGTACGTATGAAACATGGCTTCAAAGAATGGTGGAGAGCATTCTTTCCAAGCTATCGCACCCACAACTCCTTGAACGGAGTGGCTACCAGCATAGAGGGTAATATGGTAGGACAATACACTATCGGCTTACAAGTACATCCTAAGAATGCCGATTGGAATATCAGAGGATATTTTGAACATTTCTTTGAAGACCAATCAATGATGACCTTTGAATATGGTTGGAAAGACGGTCTGTGGGGTATAGAAGGGATTCTCCCTAAAAACCGGTTTGTATCAAAAATTGTATATGAATTTCTGTATTCCAAAGATCAAGCAGGTGCGGTCAACCATGATAAGACTCCGGAAGTGCCGGAGCAAGTGTCCGGCAGAGACGACTACTACAACCATTCATTCTATCCCGGATGGCAACATTGGGGCTTAGGCATCGGCAATCCACTTATGATTTCTCCCATATATAATGCCGATAACACCATCCGCTTTTCCTCCACACGCATTATAGGTCATCATTTTGGCGTTGCTGGTCAGCCGTCGAATGAAATTGATTACCGTATCCTCTTTTCCCACACGAAGAATTGGGGCACATATGACCATCCATTACCCAAAGTTATGACCAATATAAACGGACTTTTTGAGCTGAATTGGCATCTCAAGAAACTCAAAGGATGGTATTGGGGCATCGGATTTGCCTTCGATGGGGGCAATCTCCTCGGCAACAACTTCGGCTTCGGCATCACAATAGGCAAAACTGGATTGCTCAAATTCTAATCTTATACGATTTACTTTGTTTCATGAAAAGAATCATTTCTAAATACACTATTAGGTTTATTGGCTTCCTTGTGTTACTGCTCACCACAGGATGTCCTAAGCATCCCATAAACGGCGATCTTGACGGTCAGTGGCAAGTGATGGATGTGGTTCCAGAGGCTCCTGAAATCATACTTCAAGAACGGCTTTATATGTGTTTTTCACTTCACGTATGTCAATTGACTGAATATGGCAACGGCGTCAACACAGTGGGAAATATGAAGTATGTAAAAGATAAGACCTTATATCTCGATTTCCCCAATGCCCACTCTGCTCTCTCCAAGGCAAGGCTCAAGCAATATGGCATATATAGTAACCCCGTCACATTTACGATTGAGCATCTTGACAAGAAGAAACTTATCTTACGTGACGGGGATGTTGTGGTCACTCTAAGGAAATTCTAAACTACTTAGAATTTCTAACTTATCGTTCTAACTTATTTATATTATTTCTCCTAACGCTTCTTCGGCATCGTGTTTCTCCTGCTCTGCCTGAGTGGGAAGCGGACTGTCCGGAGTTGAAAGCGTCACTTTCATCTTGGTCCATACGGCATTAGGAATACTGCGCCAGGCACCGACAAGAAGATTCCATCTCCAATCAAGCACAGCCACCCTGTCCTTACGCACAATAGCTTTGATAATCAGCGGTAAAATTTCCTCCAATGTCATTTCCATCGGGAATTTCCTGTCATCCGGAATCAAGGGAGTGCGCACCCAGCCCGGGCGAATGTCAGTGAAACTGATGTCGGCACCCTCTGCATGACTGAGCTGTTCCAAAGCGTCGAGATACCATTGGTCGAATTTCTTTGATGACGAATAGGCAGCCATACGACCTATGCCCTTTGTACCGGCTACGGAAGTCACGGCAGCTATCTGCCCCTTTCTCTTGTTATCGCGGAAATAACGGTAGGCAGTGCATATCATACGTGCAAAACCTGCTGCATTGGTGTTTATCATCTCCACCTCACGCTCCGGATCAAGATAAAGGTTTTCGTAACCGATTCCGGCGACATGGAAATAGATGTCCATACCCCCCAACATTCCGATAAGCGTCATCAGGCGTTCCTTTGCATCCGGATCAGTAATATCAATACTCAGATATTCCACATGGTCAGGATATTTTTCTTTCAAACCAAGGAGCTTATCTGTGTGACGTGCTGCCACGCCTACCTTCACTCCTCGCGATGCAAGAGCTTCGGCTACAGCATAACCAATGCCGGAAGAAGCTCCCATTATTACTACTCTTTTCATTTCTATAATTTTTAGCTGAAAGATGCTACTCGTATTTCGTCATATCTACATAAAATTCACATCTTCAATTGTTATATCAACATAACAGATTCCCTTGGCAATAAGTTAGCAGCCAATTTCTTTTTCTCCTCATTAATTATTATTAACTTTGCTACGGAAATACCCCAGACTCCTCTCCACCATATTTACCTTTAACCTTCACTATAATAGATATGGCTCTTCCCACCGCTGAAAAAATTGAGACCGATCACCGGGTGCTCGAACTTCTCTCCCAGAACTTCGGCAATGTCTCCGCTGCCGCCACAGAAATTATCAACCTTGAGGCAATACTTAATCTCCCTAAAGGCACCGAACACTTCATCGCCGACATACATGGTGAGTCGGAGGCGTTCCGCCACATTCTGAAGAACGCTTCCGGCAACATAAAGCGCAAGGTGAACGAGATATTCTCCAACACACTTCGAGAAGACGACATACGTCAACTATGTACCCTTATATATTACCCGGAAAGGAAGCTCGCCCTAATTCGTTCCACAGAGAAGGATCTCGAAAATTTCTATCAGATCACTCTCCATCAGCTTGTGAAGGTGCTTCAGGCTGTGTCTTCGAAATATTCACGCTCAAAGGTACGTAAGAGTCTACCATCTGAATTTGCCTATATTATTGAGGAGTTGCTTCACGAATCTCCCTCAGAAGAAAATAAGCAACCCTACTACAATCGTATCATTGAGACCATAATATCTACCGGACAGGCAGAAAGCTTTATTGCAGCTATTTCCCACGTGATCCAACGTCTCAGCATCGATCAACTACATCTGCTTGGAGACATCTTTGATCGTGGCGACGGAGCACACGTCGTGCTTGACACTCTTCTTACCTATAAGAACTTCGATATACAGTGGGGCAACCACGATGTGCTTTGGATGGGTGCTGCTTGTGGAAATGAGTGCTCGATTGCAAATGTGTTGCGTATCTCCCTTAGATATGGGAATATGGCTACTCTTGAGGATGGCTATGGCATCAACCTTGTTCCATTAGCCACCTTTGCCATGGAGACCTATAAGGACGACCACTGCACCCTTTTTATGCCTAAAGGCAGCAATCAAGAGGAGCCACTCACCGAAAAGAACCGTCAGCTCATCGCTAAGATGCATAAGGCAATCGCCGTGATTCAATTCAAACTTGAAGGGGCAATGATAAGTCGGCATCCAGAATGGAATATGGACGACCGTCGTCTGCTGCATAAGATTGACTATGAAAAAGGCACTATTGAACTTGACGGCCAAAACTATCCCCTTAAAGATACCCACTTCCCCACTATTGATCCCGCCGACCCCTATAAATTGTCGGCAGAGGAAGAGCAGCTTATGGAGAAACTATCCCACTCTTTCTCAGTAAGCGACAAGTTAAAACGCCACATCGGAATTTTTTACTCCCACGGTAGCCTTTACTCGGTATGCAATTCCAACCTCCTCTTCCACGCCTCCATACCTCTCAACGCCGATGGTACGATGAAGGAGGTCTGTGTAAATGGAAAGCCATATGCCGGCAAAGAACTTCTCCAGCAGATTGAGCTGCTGATGCGTTCTGCCGTCAACACCGACACCCCGACTGAACAACGTCGTAATGCTATAGACTATTACTTCTATGCCTGGTGCGGTCCTGACTCTCCATTGTTTGATAAGAGCAAGATGGCTACTTTTGAACGCTACTTCCTTGCTGATCCCGCTACTTATCACGAAGAGAAAGGGCACTATTACCATCTGCGCGACCAAGAAAAGGTGTGTGATTACATCCTTGATTCCTTTAATGTGAAGGGAGAACACCGACACATCATCAATGGTCACGTTCCGGTAAGAGTAGGAAAAGGAGAAAACCCCGTGAAAGCCAACGGCAAACTGATGGTGATTGACGGCGGCTTCTCGAAAGCCTACCACGACACCACAGGCATAGCCGGCTATACTCTTGTGTATCACTCACGTGGATTTGAACTGGTGCAGCACGAACCCTTCACCTCAGCGGAAGAGGCAGTGAAGAACGGCACCGACATCATATCCATCAATCGCCTGGTTGAGCTGAATTCACAACGTGTAAGAGTGCGTGACACCGACCACGGCAAGGAACTGCTTGGACAAATCGAAGAACTCAAACAACTACTTTACGCATATCGCCACGGCTTCATAAAAGAACGCAAATAGCTACCGCTTGGGGTAACATAAAATGAACAAGGACGCGGAAT
>CAMWIF010000197.1 GCA_947174225.1 uncultured Porphyromonadaceae bacterium
TTCTTACCAATGGCTAAGAAGAAATCTAAAAACAAGAAGAAGGCTCAAGAGGATCTGATGTCGCCTGAACGCTTTATGCGTGAAAAAGCTCGTACACTGCCGATTGGCAAATGCTACGTAACTCCAAATTGGGAAACCACCGGCCTTGCTCAGATCATTGTCTCCAGAATCCGACCAAACGGCAACATCGCCGGGGTTATGTTCCTCGTCGATACGTTTTGCCTCGGTGTCAAGGATGCCCGTATCAACGTCAATATGGAACCGGACGCTTTTGAAGATTTTATCCAAGGTCTTCAAGAGGATTTAGGACTTGAGGAAATCAGCTACAACGAAGCCCACAACTTAATCTACGGTGCCATCAGTTTTGCTGAAGAGGGGGGAATTAACCCGGCGAAAGAGTTCCACATTGGTCAATACATACTTGAAGAAGACACTGAAGATATCCCCCTCATAGAATACGATTACGGCAAAAATGGCAAGCATCTGCTCATTATCGGTGCCGACAAGAAGGAGAAACATCACCTTAAAACATTGAGAAATATACTTGGTGACAATTTCGACTACATAGAGGAAGGGGCTGAATTTGATAATCCTTACTTCTACGACAATACTAAACATTATCCCCAAGAACAGTATAAATATCAATATCCGGAATATCCTGCCACACTTTCCGTAAAGAATCAGTTTATTGCCGACGCCCTGTTCTCGCCCGACAATTATGACTCCATGCCGAAAGAGACAATCGAACGCATATTGGCTCTTCCCGCCGACGAGGCTGCGGAAGATCTCAGCAACATCATAATGTATGTCATAGGGAAAACCTATAAGGCAATCAACGATGGAAAAGGGGAAGAGCCGGAAGAGGGTGCCATCTATCACGCCATTGTCCTTCTCACCCAGCTCCAAAGCGAGAAAGGTCTTGACGCAGTGCTCGAGATAATGCGCCAGAACGGTGAATTTGCCGACTATCATCTCGGCGACCTTGCTCCAGAGGTGATCCACCCTGCCCTCTATGCCTGCGGAAAAGATAATGTAAAGCGCATTGAGCAGTACCTCTATGAGCCTAACCTTGATTCCTACCTACGCGCACAGGCACCTGAGGCATTGGTTATGATTGCCATCAACCATCCTGAACGTCGTGAGGAGATAATCGAGGTGTTCAGAAGGCTGTTGAAGTCTATGCCCTCCCGTCTCCCCGTACAAGATTGTTGCGATGCCGAATATGCAGGATTTGTCATGTCGGATCTTGCAGACCTCCAAGCAAAAGAACTTCTGCCGGAAATAGAGGCTGTGTTTGCAACCGACCTTGTAGACGATTCCGTAGCAGGAACCTATGAAGACATTGTGTCGGAAATGGAAGTTGCCCCCTCTGAATTTACTCTCAACAAATACCGCTTCCCTGACATATACGCTCAATACCAGCGTCTCCAAAACTTCGGTTAAATATATATGATTCGTTCATAAAGGCATCGGGCGCAGATCTCACACGAAATCTGCGCCCGATGCCTTTCAAATAGACTCGATGTCTTTCAATATATGTATGAGTGTGATTAGGGAAGTTGCAGGTATTCCTCGTCAGTCACAGGCTCAAGCCAGACGTTTTCCGTCTCCTCGCCCGGCACACCGAATGCCAGATGGGCAAACCAAGAGTCTTTCGCAGCGCCGTGCCAGTGCTTCACATTGGCAGGTATGTTGATTACGGTGCCGGGAAGGATCTCAACCGCAGGCTTACCCTCTTCCTGGTACCAGCCTCGTCCGGCTACACCCACGAGCATCTGACCGCCACCCTTCTCTGCCTTATGGATATGCCAGTTGTTGCGGCATCCCGGCTCGAAGGTCACGTTGGCAAAAGGAATCTGCTCGGTGGCAATCTGGGCAAGGTAGCTGTTGCCGGTGAAATACTTCGCATACGCCGTATTAGGCTCACCGATCGGGAAAATCATCTGACGTGCGAACTCAGCTTTTGCATCCTCTCCCTTTATGTCGTCATTCCATACATCCTTAGCCAGGCGGAAAGCAGCCCAAGCCTTAGGCCAACCGGCATAGAAAGCTATGTGGGTTATGATTTCGGCTATCTCAGTGCGGGAGATTCCGTTTTTCTTCGCTGTCTGGAGATGATAAGTCAGCGAACTGTCGGTGATACCCTGCGAGATAAGCGAAGTGATAGTCACGATGCTGCGGTCGCGGAGCGAAAGCAGGTCGTTGCGGCTCCACACTTCTCCGAAAAGGATGTCGTCGTTCACACGCGCAAACTCCGGAGCAAAGTCGCCGAGCTGGTCGCGTCCGGCTGTCTGAATTATTTTCTGTTGTGCCATAACCGGTGATAATGTTATTATGCTTAATACAAGAGTTAGTAAAAATCTATGCATGTTTCCAAAATTAAAATTATTATATGCAAAATTACATCTTTCTCTCCTAATTCAATGACACTTTCTTAGGTTTTTCTTACCAATTTTACGGTTCTGCCTGCCGGTTTTTCTCAAATCACCCCTTATGATGGAATAAAAGCCCGATATTTGCGTTTCTATAACAGATAAATCAGACTAACATAACTTTTCATAATGAACACACTACTATTCATAGGGGGCTTAGGTATGAGCGAGATTCTGCTCATCGTGCTCGTTGTGCTCCTCTTCTTCGGCGGCAAGAAAATACCTGAGATGATGAAAGGACTCGGCAAGGGAGTGCGCTCCTTCAAAGACGGGATGAACGAAATAGAGAAAGACATTAAAAGTACTGAGGAGATAAAGACTGATAAATGAATCAGGTCGAAGAGACTCACGACTTCTGGTGGCACCTCGATGAACTTCGGGGTGTCTTGCTTCGTGTGCTTATCGTGACTGTTGCGTGTGCCTGTGTGGCATTCTTTTTCAAGGAGACTATCTTTTCATTTGTATTGGCACCGAAATCGCAGGATTTCATCACCTATCGCCTCCTCAACGATCTCTGCCTTCGTCTCGGGCTACCCACAATGGATCATTTCGACGTCAGCCTCATCAACACAGGTTTGGCACAGCAGTTCATAATTCATATGAAGACTGCGTTTTGCGTCGGAGTGATATGTGTCTCCCCCTACATCCTCTATCAGCTCTTCACATTCATAGCCCCTGCTCTCTACAGCTCGGAAAAGAAAGTTGCCCTGCGGATAGTCTGGAGCGGCTACTTTATGTTTGCCATAGGATTGGCACTCAACTACTTTGTGATTTTTCCCCTCACCTTCCGCTTCCTCGGCACATATCAGGTGGCTGATGATGTCACCAATCTCATAAGTCTCGACTCCTATATGAGCACACTTATAATTATGAGCCTCTGCTTAGGTGTAATGTTTGAGCTGCCGGTGGTGGCGTGGCTCTTGGCACGTATCGGCGTTCTACACCCCGCTTTCCTGAAGAAATACCGCAGACACGCCATTGTGGTAATCCTCATCATAGCCGCAATCATCACCCCCACCTCCGACGTAGTGACCCTCCTCCTCGTCTCCCTCCCCATCTACCTCCTCTACGAACTCAGCATCCTCATCATCAAATTTTAATTTCCCCTTGCACTATGATATACCTTGGCAATGACTATTCCTATGGCGCACTCCCCCAAGTGCTCAACCACCTCGTTGAAATCAATAATATCGGAGAGTCCGGATATGGTGAAGACCCCATAACCGAGCGCACCCGTCAACTATTGCTCGACAAGTGCGGATTAGAGGATGGTGAGGTATTCTTCCTGACAGGAGGCACCCAGACCAACATCGTAGCCCTCGACTGGTTTCTTCGGGCAGGAGAAGGTGTGTTATGTGCAGAGGGGGCACACATCAACGTACACGAAGCCGGTGCTATTGAAGCTACCGGGCATAAGGTAATCCCACTTACCACAGAATCCGGAAAACTCTCTGCCAAAGCCATCGAAAAATATATGACCACCTTCTTCGGCGACCCTACGTGGCCCCATATGGTAGTTCCGGGATGTGTTTACCTCTCGCAGCCTACCGAGATAGGTACGCTTTACACCCTGAAAGAACTACAAGACATAAGGGAGGTATGCGACAGATTCTCCCTGCATCTCTACGTTGACGGTGCCCGACTGATATATGCACTCGGCTCGGAAGAGAACGACGTGACCCTTCAGGACCTTGCTGATTTCACGGATGGCTTCTACATCGGTGGCACGAAGTGTGGCACGCTCTTCGGTGAGGCACTTATCCTGCCCGGCTTGCTCCCCGAACTCGAAAAGAAGCGCCTGTTCGGACTCATCAAACGGCACGGCGCACTGCTTGCCAAAGGTTGGTTAGCGGCAGCTCAGTTTGAAGTGCTCTTTAAGGAGGGTCTATATTTGGAAGTGGGAAGCGAAGCGGTGAAAAAGGCTTTGCGCCTACGCGACTCACTCCACGCCATTGGCATAAAATCACCTTGGCAATCTCCCACCAACCAGCAATTCTTCATTATCCCAACTCTCCTCTTAGAACCCCTCTCAAAAGAGATAACCTTCGACATCTGGGGCACACCTGGTCCGGAAGAGAGCACCATCCGCTTAGTCACCGACTGGCACACCACCTCCTCCGACCTCACCACCGCCATCGCCCTCATTCACCACCTCTCAGAGCACCTGCAACACAACTCTTCGGAAAATGGCTACGTCCTGGTTCACTTGTAACAATTTTGAATCGGAAATCGTCATCCAGCACCAAAGACACTTCAACTTCACTACCTATGTGCCCACCGATCCCGGCTCAGAAAAAGGGATGGCAAAGCTGGCGAAAATGGTACACAACTACCTTACTATCCTTGACGAAGACTGACAGATTCAGTCTCTACCATGTACAAAGAGCCTCGGCAAAATTTTGCCGAGGCTCTTCTTTGCAGATGGCATAGGCACCGGTGTCTCGCTCACATCCTAATCTTCCAAAAGCTTATTTATCTGTTGGGTAAGGACATTCATACCTAACGTCGAAGAGAGTTCGAAATCACGGATATAGGTGGCGGTGTTGAAGCGTTTGAGATGCTCTTCTGCCCCCTCTATTCCAACTTCACTCAATGAAAGCCACCCATAGGCAGGTTTGTTGCCACGTTCGATAAACGCCGGATCTGCCATCTCCTGTGCCATCTCTATCTCGTCGCGGTTGACATGACAATTCTCACTGAGCTGCTCCTCCATCTGTTCCCCTACAATCCAGTCCGGATTGACAAAGACACGCGGGCACTCAGTCACACGACCGGCAAGCAGACACCCCGTCTGTAAGGTCACAAGCAGATCAAGGCGCTTAATCCGGCAACGGCGTTCAAGCTCTCGCTGCGACATATAAAGACTTTCAAGGTGGCTGAACACCTTAGCATCATAACCTATCTCGGTGAGATGGCTACAGAGTTGCTTCGCACTGTCATAAGGTGTGAAGTAGTCCGGCACTATCAATATGCGTTTCTGCGGACGTTTAGAAGCTACAATCATTTTTTTGTCTTTTCAGTTATAATCATAATGACTGAATAATAGCAACTTCTTCGGAAAAATTCAAAAGCATCTCATTATTTCTTATGCCAGCTGCCACCACGGGCATGCCCCTACTCTCGAAATAAAGGGTCATTCTGTCCCCACGGAGAGTCAGCAAATTTGGCTTTGACTTCATCCCAAGTCAGCCCTTCCGGAAGATTGACCTTAG
>CAMWIF010000198.1 GCA_947174225.1 uncultured Porphyromonadaceae bacterium
TCATAAACCAATAATGGAAAATAAAAGTCAGCAGGCTTTGCACTTTTACTGACTTATCATTTCCGCTTGCAAAGTTAAACAAGTTTATAATATAAACCAAATTTATCAATAAAAATATTTCATCTTTTTCCCAGTGGCGGCTCCGAATGTAAGGAAAAGTCTATGTAAAGTTAATGATAAGTAGCGTTTTTTTGTTAACTTTGCAACATTATAGTCATAATCAATCTGATACTCGAACATACCTTTCATCAATGACCTATATCATGAGTAAATTTATGCGGTTTTTTCTCACTGTCATCATCTTGCTGATGTCTTTCCTGCCGACATTAGCAAACCCTGTGGACGATCTTATCAATCGTATCGATCCGGGTGCCTCACGTAAGTTCAAAACTGAGTTAGTGAAATCCTACAAAGATTTCTTTGAACTTGACCAGAGCGGTGACCGTGTGGTGATACGCGCCAACTCCTGGGTAAATATGGCTACAGGACTTAACTGGTATCTCAAGCATCATGCCGGCATACATCTGTCGTGGAACAATATGACAGCGAAACTTCCTGACCGTCTGCCGCGTGTTGAGAAACCGGAGCGGCACACAACTAATCTACCGTTGCGTTATGATTTCAATTACTGCACCTTCTCCTATTCCATGCCCTTTTGGGACTGGGAACGCTGGCAGAAAGAGATTGACTGGATGGCTCTCCACGGCATAAATATGCCTCTCGCCATTGTCGGGATGGAATCGGTGTGGAGAAATGTTTTGCTCAAGCTTGGCTATTCGGAAAAGGAAGTGGGCGATTTCATTGCCGGACCGGCATTCATAGCTTGGTGGGCTATGAATAACCTTGAAGGTTGGGGAGGTCCCCTACCCGATTCCTGGTACCCCCAACAGGAAGAGCTACAGAAAAAGATACTCGCCAGAATGAAAGAACTCGGTATGCACCCCGTGTTGCCCGGTTATTGCGGTATGATGCCACACGATGCCAAAGAACGCCTTGGACTTGAAGTGACTGACGGCGGTCTGTGGAACGGCTACGTGCGTCCCTCCAACCTTTCAGCCACCGACCCACGTTTCGACGAGATAGCCGACCTTTATTATAAGGAACTTACCAAGCTTTACGGCAAAGCGGATTATTATTCCCTTGATCCTTTCCACGAGAGCAAGGATGATGCAGCAATCGACTATGCCGAAGCGGGACGCAAACTTATGGCAGCGATGAAACGCGCCAACCCGGAGGCGGTGTGGGTAGTACAAGGCTGGACTGAGAACCCTCGTCCTGAGATGTTGACAGCTATCAAGCCGGGGGAGATTCTGATTCTTGACCTATTTTCGGAGTGTCGCCCAATGTGGGGCATACCTTCCGTATGGAGGAGAGAAGAGGGCTACGGCGACCATGACTGGCTATTCTGTATGCTCGAAAACTTCGGTGCCAACGTCGGTCTGCACGGGCGTATGGATCAGCTTATTGACAATTTCTATGCCACTAAAGATAATCCTCTCGCCTCTCATCTTAAAGGCTACGGCTTCACGATGGAGGGGTCAGGCAACAATCCGGTTATGTTTGAGCTTATGAGCGAGCTGCCGTGGATACCGGAGAAAATAGCAAAGGAGGATTGGATTAAGGACTATGTGAAAGCACGCTATGGGACAGAAGATCCTGATGTGCAGGCAGCTTGGGATGTGCTTATCAATTCCATCTACAACTGTCCGGCAGGTAATAACCAGCAAGGTCCTCACGAGAGCATTTATTGTGGGCGCCCTTCGCTCAACAATTTCCAAGTGAAGAGCTGGTCGAAGATGCGCAACTATTATGATCCCGCCTCGACACTTAAAGCTGCCCAACTGATGGCGAAGGCTGCCGACCGTCTGCGCGGTAACAATAACTATGAATATGACCTTGTAGACATTACACGTCAGGCACTCGCCGACCAGGGTCGCCGCCAATACCTCCGCACCATAGCCGACTACAATGCTTTCGCACGTGAAGATTTCCGTGCCAACGCTGATAAGTTTTTGGAAATGCTCCTTATGCAGGATAAACTCTTGGGCAGCCGTCCTGAATTCCGTCTTGGCTCATGGACCGAGGATGCCCGCAGTCTTGGCAATACCGAAGCCGAAAAGGATCTCTATGAATGGAATGCACGAGTGCAGATTACTACGTGGGGCAACCGCACCTGTGCCAACGACGGGGGTCTGCGCGACTATGCCAACAAGGAATGGAACGGTTTGCTACGTGACTTCTATTATCCCCGTTGGGCTACCTATTTCGATGCCCTCGCCGAGCAGATGGAGCATAACTCAAAACCCGATCCGGATGGTCTTGGAGGCGGTGTCAACAGCAACAAGACAGCCACAGAGCTTTTCGCAATGGCTCTGCCCGCAGGTCCGGAAATAGATTGGTATGCCATTGAGGAGCCTTGGACTCTACGCAAAGGTGGCTACACCTCAGCACCCGAAGGAGATCCCATTGCCTTAGCCAAAGAAGCTCTCAATCTCCTCTCTACCCTAAACCCTTAGACTCCACCTGCTATAACCTAAAGTAATACCCTTTAATTACCATAAACCCTAAACTCTAAACCACTAACGATGGCACGTCTTTTATCACTTGATGTAGTGCGTGGTTTTACCGTAGCCAGTATGATTCTTGTCAATAACGGCTATGGTCAGTCCTTTGAGCCTCTTCGCCACGCTAAATGGAATGGTCTCTCCTTGAGCGATCTGGTGTTTCCCTTCTTCCTGTTTATTATGGGAGTTTCGATGTTTCTATCGTTATCGGGACGAGGTTTCGACTTCACCCCTGCCAAATTCGCCAAAATACTTAAACGCACCATTCTACTACTTCTGTTTGGCATAGCGATAAATTGGTTTGATATGGCAATAGAAGGGTCACCATTCGCTTTCGGAGAGTTACGCTTCTGGGCGGTGCTGCAACGCATAGCGGTGTGCTATTTGTTGGCATCAGTGATGGCGCTGACTATAAAACATCGCTACATCCTATCCTCTGCCATCGGACTTTTAGTGATTTATACTCTGGTGATTGTATTTGGTCACGGATATGCCGACAGCAAAGAATATAATGTGCTATATCAGGTCGATGCGTGGCTGTTCGGCGAAGCCCATCTCTATCATAAGTCTGCCGTAGACCCGGAAGGACTGTTGGGTACAATATCAGCCCTTGCCAACGTGCTTTTCGGCTTCTACTGCGGAATGAAACTCAAAGCCAACGATAAACCTAACTCATCTTCCGAGAAATCGTTAGTCGAAAAGATTAATTCACTCTTCACAGTGGGAGCGTTGCTTGCCTTTGGAGGGTTCATCGTAAACTTCGCGTTACCCTATAATAAGCGCATCTGGAGTCCCTCTTTCGCACTCATCACATCAGGATTCTGCGCATTGCTACTCGCCTTGGTGATGTCGGCAGTTGACAGGGACCAACGTCGCGGTGCCTTAGTGACATTCTTCCAGGCTTTCGGTGTGAATGCGTTGATAATCTATATTGCCAGTGAGTTGATGGCAATACTTTTCGGTCATTTCGGCATAAGCGACCTGATTTATGGCGGTTGTAGTCTCATCTTCCTCTCCGTAAATCCCGATTCCATATTCCTCACCAAATGCACCTCACTCGCCTACGCCCTCTGCTTCGTACTTCTCAACTTCGCCATTGCCTACCCCCTCTTCAAAAAACGCATCTACATCAAACTCTAATCCCCACCTTTAGTCAAAATATCCACTATTCCTGCCCGACTGTGCCCAACTACTACGTAGCTTAATCCATATCGGGCAGATGCTTTGGAAAGCGATTCTTAAATCACCTATCCATACGGAGATATGCTAAATTACTGTATCATTTAGTACGTTTATTGGTTTGGAGATTAGCAGGTAAATGATTAACTTTGCAACGTAGGCATAAGTTATGTCATAACAAACCGAGCTAAATATGGAGGCACAGAAATATCCGGTCAGCACAGCTGACTTTGAAAGGATTCGTACAGAGAATTATCTATACGTAGACAAGACAGAATACATCCATTCCCTTGTCACTCGCGGTGTGTTCTACTTTCTGAGTCGTCCACGCAGATTCGGTAAAAGTCTGCTTCAATCTACTTTAGCCGCTTACTTTTCCGGGCAACGTGAGCTGTTCAAAGGACTGGCTATCGACCGTCTTCAACCGGAGCCGTGGGAAACATATCCGGTGCTACGTTTAGATCTGAGCGGTAAAGCATATACTGACAAGGCTAGCCTTACAAGTTTGCTTGATATGCAACTGCAAGGATGGGAGCTTAAATATGGAATTAAAGACACACGAAAAACCGTTGATGAACGTTTTACAGTTCTGCTACATAGAATAACCGAATTGACCGGGAAAAAGGTAGTGATACTGATTGATGAATATGACAGTCCTCTGTCGGAAACTATTGGCAATAAGGAGTTGCAAGAGAGTTATCGTGAACAGCTGCATGGATTTTATTCCGTATTGAAAAGGGAGGAAAGGAACATACAATTCTGTATG
The DNA here is from genome assembly GCA_947174225.1 of uncultured Porphyromonadaceae bacterium. GTDB lineage: Bacteria > Bacteroidota > Bacteroidia > Bacteroidales > Muribaculaceae > Lepagella. Next base: position 4,510 of record CAMWIF010000198.1, read on the forward strand.
CTTACCGGTGTCACGAAGTTTGGGAAAGTCTCCGTATTCAGTGGTCTTAATAACCTCAACGACATTACTTTCGATAACCAATATGCCGGAATATGTGGTATAACCGAGAAGGAACTAAGGACATATTTCACTCCCGGAATTGAGCGTTTAGCCGAAGCGGAGAATTGTTCTATGGAAGAGGCGTTCAACCAACTGAAATTCTATTACGACGGTTATCATTTCACGAAGTCCCTTCTCGACATATATAACCCGTTCAGTGTGTTGAAAGCACTCGATCGCTGCGAGATAGAGGATTATTGGTGCATCACAGGTATGCCCACCCTTCTATCCAAATCCCTGCGTGACATTGATTTCAATATAGAGGAACTGAAGGAAATCGGTGTGACCCAGAGTATGCTTGGAGATGTCTCAGTATATAAGACAGATCCTATCCCTCTTTTTTATCAGACCGGCTATTTGACAATAAAAGACTACGATCAGGAAGCGAAGATTTATACCCTTCGCTATCCTAACCGCGAAGTGGAACGGGGTATACTCAACAATATCCTTCGATTGTATATACCTTCTATGACCACTACGGAAGGGAGTATAGTACTTATGCGTCGTGACCTTTGCAACGGAAAGCCTGAACAGTTCGTGGCTCGTCTTAAAGCATACTTAGCCGGTATCCCCTCAAAACTGCGAACCCATGTTTCTCAATATGAGAACTACTACCATACAATATTCTACTGCATTATGTCGCTCATCGGACTTAATGTAAAGGTGGAATACAACACCTCATCCGGCTTCATAGATGTGGTAATCGAAACCAAGGACTATATCTATATAATCGAACTGAAGGTTAATGGCAGTGCAGCGGTCGCCATGCGTCAGATTGAAAAGAAACAATATGCAGCCCCATTCGCAATGGATCCGCGCAAGCTTTTCAAGGTCGCCCTCGGTTTCTCAAAGAAAACCGCCTCCATCACATCCTCAATCATCTTCTAATCACTATATTCCGAAGTTCCTATTTGTCAGACTGCTTCAACTCTGATAAATATGTC
>CAMWIF010000199.1 GCA_947174225.1 uncultured Porphyromonadaceae bacterium
AAGAAACACGTCGCGCAGTGGCTCTACGTGCATGAGCATATCATTCACAAGAAAACGTACTCCGTTGTCGCCATACCGCTCACCTAAAACGGCAATCAATGCTATACCGTCAAGGCCACCCAACGGGTGGTTGGAGGCAAACATCAGTCGCTTGGAGGGCAATTTGTCAAGCCCCTCCACCTCAAGTGTAATATCGAGATATTCCAAGATACGACGTGAGAATGCCGAGCCACGTGCCGGATACGCCATACGCAGCATATCGTTCAACTCGTCCTGATGAATCACTTTCTCAAGACCCGTGATAAGGAATCCGGGTACAAAACGACCAATCCTGCGGGGAAGTCTCTCCCGCAGGATTGTATGCAGATTGATTTCAAGCGGTCCCATATTTTCCACTTTCCGGTGATATTGGCTGTTACTTTTTACGGTGCTGCTATCTATAGTTTTCCGGTATTATCCGTTTACACTGTCCTCTTCGTCCCAGAACTCATCCTCCCAATCCTCATCGGACATCTCTGGAAGATCCTCTTCAGAATCATCCTGATGGAATATGAACTCATCCTCTTCAGCCACACGGTGGCGCACGTCGAGGTCACGATGCGTCAGGGTTTGCTTAACCTGATTCTCCTCAGAGTTGATTTCACGCCAAAGAAGGTCTTTAAGCTCGGTAAGTCCCTGTCCTGTGACGGCTGATATAAAGACGGTAGGTATCCCTTCTGGAAGGTCTTTTGCAATCTCCTCGCGAAGCTCATCGTCGAGCATATCCGATTTGGATATTGCCAACACACGGCTCTTATCGACGAGTTCCGGATTAAATTCCTTAAGTTCCTTAAGCAATATCTCGTAGTCGCGACGGATATTATCGCTGTCAGCAGGAATTAGGAAGAGAAGTACAGCATTACGCTCAATATGACGAAGGAACCTCAGACCAAGACCCTTTCCTTCACTTGCACCCTCTATGATACCCGGTATGTCAGCCATCACAAACGACTTGTCACCACGATAGTTGACGATGCCAAGACTCGGCTCCATAGTAGTGAAAGGATAATCACCAATCTTTGGCTTTGCAGCGGATATGGCGGAAAGAAGTGTAGATTTACCCGCGTTGGGGAAGCCCACAAGACCTACGTCGCCGAGCAATTTCAGTTCGAGCACCACTGCCTTCTCGATAGCCGGCTGCCCAGGCTGGGCATATCTCGGTGCACGGTTGGTAGAAGTGGCGAAATGCCAATTGCCCAAACCACCCTTGCCACCACGTAGCAGCTTAATCTCTTGTCCGTCTTCCGTGATTTCACAGATGAAGGCCCCTGTCTCCGCATCAAACACCGCAGTGCCTACCGGTACCTCTATAATACGGTCTTCGCCATCCTTACCGAAAGAACGTCCTGCACCTCCACTTTCGCCGTCGGTAGCAAACACGTGGCGCTGGTAGCGCAACGGAAGAAGAGTCCACATGTGTCGGTTGCCACGGAGTATGATATGTCCTCCACGGCCACCGTCGCCACCGTCGGGTCCACCCTTCGGTATATATTTAGCCCTGTGAAAATGACGGCTCCCTGCTCCCCCTTTTCCTGAGCGGCAGAGAATCTTTACATAGTCTATGAAGTTTGATTCTGCCATAATAATTGATCCTGTTAGTTTTTACTTGTTTTGGTTATGTAAATAAAAAGTGACTGAGTCACCAGACGCCTATAGCATACCGTGGCGACGTTCCATCAGTTCGTTGGCATAGCGATAGTCATTGGGCGAACCGATGTCTATCCAGGTGCCTTCAATCGGATAACACCCCACCTTACCTCCCGCGTCGATAAGTGAGGAGATAAAATCGGGAGCATCGAGAAATTCCCCTTTGGTCACCTTCTCGATAAGGCGTCGTTTTAAAATATAAACGCCTGCGTTGGCGAAATAGTTGTAAGTTGGCTTCTCCTCCAATCCCTTAACTCTTCCATTTTTAATGCGCATCAGAGCATATGGCACGGAGACGGTATAGGGTACGCCCGCCATAGTGAGATCGCACTTGTTGCTGATATGGTGGAGATACATTGCCTCGAAATTGATTGTGGTGAGAAGGTCGGAGTTCATCATCAGTACGTTATCGCTCTGTAAGCCTTCTATAAGGGCAAGACTACCCATTGTGCCGAGGCGTCGCGGTTCCCTCACACATTCCACTGTGGCTATTCCCTTTCTCTTTGCCATATACTTCTCGATCTTGTCAGCCAAGTAGTTTGTGGTGATGAAGATGCGTTTCACTCCGCATCTTTCCAGTTCTTCGATATTATAGTCAATGATGGGTTTCCCACCGACGGGCAGAAGCGGTTTGGGAGTCTTCAGTGTAAGCGGACGTAGACGTTCTCCTTTCCCTCCTGCCATAAGCACTGCGTCAATGGGAAGCATAGTCTTGACGGTGCGCAGGTCGAGGATCTCTAAAATATGCCCTTCTTTATCAAGCACCGGGAGAAGCGACAACTTACGTTTACGTCCCTCAGCCATACGGGAAAGAATATTATCCTTAGGATGGATAGCCAAGAATTTACGATGCATAGCCTTGCTCACGGGGTCGGTGAGGGCAACCCCACGGAGAAGGGCACGCCGTACATCCCCATCAGTGACAGTGCCGACAAGATGGTTGTCAGGGTCTATGGCAAACAATGTCATCGACTCACCCGACAGTGCGTTGATGGCAGCCAATGCCTCTTTCACGGAGGCGTCAGTAGATATTATATGACGTGAATAATCCATTTATGTTAAGAGTCGTATTGGTTGAGGGCAGCGCGTAACTGCGTAATGACCATTGCTTTCAGTTCAGGCGGGTCGAGCACCTTTACAGCGTCGCCGAGAGCGAGTATTTCGTGGGCAAGCTCATAGTTGAGCTTGAGCTGGTAGGTGAATATGGAATAGTCATCGTGAATGGTCTCCTGTTGCGAGGGATGCAAGGGTAAGGCACGGAAGTATTTCGCCTGACGGGGAGTGGTCTGCAGCCTTACGGTGCGCACCGGAGCTTGGGAAGTTGTCACTCCGATGATATTTCCGAAGAGGTCGTTAAGCTCTAAATCTGCCGGTTTCTCGAAGGGTTCGTCAAGTGTGACCATCTCCTTCATACGGTCGAGAGCATAGGTACGTATGTCATTGCTCTTCTCCTTCAGTCCGATCATATACCAACGTTGTTTGTATCGCTTTAGGAAGTAGGGGTGGAATCGTATGTCATGTTCTGCACGGGAACGGTTGAATCCTGCATAGGTAAACGATATGCGATGGGAATTGCGTATGGCATCAAGCACTGCCGGAAGAAATTCGCGTGCTGAAGGGACATCCTCAATCTCCACGCGGTCCATTGGTGCGTCGCTCCCTTTTATAGCGGAACTGACGGCATAGGAATCGAGCATCCAATTGGTGAAGGCGCGTGTCTGACGGGAGTTCTGACGGTCTATGTAATAGCGTCCCTGTTTGTCACAGAGTATATCAATCTGGAAATTCTCTTCTATAGCTCTTCGATAGTTGAAGAAAGTGCGTTCAGGCATTTCCTCACCCTTCGACAGAGCGGAGCGCACCCACAACTTATTAAGCTGTTGGCGTGTTAGACGTTCGTAGCGGGTCAACGTATCTACGATCCATACATAGCGGCTGATGAGGTCACGTGGCATAGTGGCTGCAAATATAACCAAAAAATCTCAAATCACCGCAATATCTCAGCAACTCTTAATATCCTTTTCCTCTGTGGTGCCGACACGGTAAGGAAAAATCGGGACTGATTACAATTTACGAATCCTCCTTTTTAGGTTTATTGAATGGGCATATGTTCGTATTGGTATTTATTGTGAGTGTTTGTATTATGTGAGAGTTTGCAACAGCGGTTGCTGCAACCGTTGTTGCAAAGTTATACATAATATTCGGAAAAACCATAGAATTTGAATTGTCGGGGAGTTAAAAGGTATAAGCTCTGACGATTTAAAGCTTTCGTAGACAACTAAAATAATCGAATTATAGCCATAAGTGTATTTTTATGACCACTTATGGCTATAATTCGATTAGAAATTCTTACCTTTGCAAAAAAAGATATGATAGTAGGACGTAAGGAGGAGATAAGGAAACTGAAACGAGCTTTTGACTCGGAATACTCTGAGTTTGTAGCTGTATATGGAAGAAGACGTATAGGAAAGACTTTCCTTATAAGGGAAACTTTCAAGGATAACTTTACTTTCCAATACACAGGTGCGTTCAACGTGAGTAATAAGGAGCAACTAAATGAATTTTATTTGTGTCTGATTAATCAGGGGTTAGATGAGAGCGAGAAGAGTCCGAAGGATTGGTTTGAGGCATTTCATCTTTTAGAACACCTCATCAATAAGTCTCATGAAAGGCGAAAAGTAATTTTTATTGATGAATTGCCGTGGATGGAAACCCGTAATTCCAAATTTCTTCCCGCTTTCGAACACTTCTGGAACGGCTGGGCGGCAACGCGAAAGGATATTCTTCTAATTATTTGCGGCAGTGCTACTTCTTGGATTATTAACAAGATATTCCGCAATAAAGGAGGTTTATATAACAGAGTAACGTACAAAATACTGTTGAAGCAGTTTTCTCTCAACGAATGTGAAGAGTTGGCTTTGGCATTGCGGTTGACGACTAATCGAAATGCTATAATTGAAGGATATATGGTGATGGGTGGCATACCCTACTATTGGACTAAGCTTGACCCGACTAAAAGTATAGGAAGGAATATTAACGACCTATTCCTCATGTTAGACGGGGAACTGCACAATGAATTCAATTATGTCTACTCTTCGATGTTTAAAAACCCGGAGAAATATATAAAGGTTATAGAGGCGTTATCCGGTAAAAAATCAGGTCTTACCAGAGAGGAGATAATTGTAAACGGCAAGCTTGAAAGTAATGGACAATTGAGCCGCATATTGGAGGATTTAATAGAATGTGGCTTTATACGAAAATATTGCCATACAGATAAGAAACTGAGGGATGCTATCTATCAGTTGGTGGATTGTTATTCGCTTTTCTATTATCAGTTTGTGAAGAATGCACATAATGTAGACGAAGATTATTGGGTTAAGATAATGCCCACCCCTGCTTATCACACTTGGTGTGGACTTTCTTTTGAGCGTGTATGTTTATTGCATACCCGGCAGATAAAGCTTGCTCTCGGTATATCAGGTATATTAGCGAATATTTTCTCTTGGCATGTGAAAGCTAATGATTATCATCCTGGTGTTCAGATAGACCTTCTCATTGATCGTGCTGACAACGTGGTGGACGTGTGCGAGATGAAGTATGCCCCTAACGGTTATAAGATGACCGTCGCGTCATTAAAAAATATTAAAACTAAGTTAAGTGTACTTCAACAGTATCTACCGGCTCGTAAGTATGTGGAGGCAGTGTTGGTGACTTCTAATGGAGTTGTAAGAAACCGATACTCGGAAGAGATTTTGCATCAGCTGACAGCTGACCAATTGTTTGTACCTTGATTATTCCATGCTTTACTCAAATGCAACAGCGGTTGCAGTAACCGCTGTTGCAAAGTTACACATAATATTCGG
>CAMWIF010000200.1 GCA_947174225.1 uncultured Porphyromonadaceae bacterium
TACGCTGAAAAGAGACGTGCGCGTCTGGAAAGGAACCGGAAATGACAACTGCCGACATACTCGCCGAAAATGCCCGTAGGCTCGCTGCCATCCACGCTCCCTACGACCCCATAGCAGGAGATCCGGAAGATCCCGAAAGAGTAGAATATTCAGTCAAAGGTTTACAAGGGGGAAAGATATGGATTCCCAAAGCAATGTTGGCTGATCCGCTTGTACGTGCTTTGGAGATAAGCGGGTCGGTAGACAGTTATATAACCGACGTGTTGGGAATGACACCTACAGATGAGAGCCGCCTCCTTGTGGAGCGACGTTTCATACGCTGCCGCATACTCCACGACTTCCCTTACTGGGCAGCCTCCTTTGTATATATAAAGCCGAAAGGGGGCGGAGCCGACACCCTCTTCACCCTCAACCGTCCTCAACGCCGCCTCGTAGCCACTCTCGAAGCTATGCGACGCGAGTCGAAGCCCATACGCCTCATAGTGCTGAAAGCCAGGCAATGGGGAGGTAGCACTTGTGTGCAGCTTTATATGGCTTGGCTCCAGATGGTCCACGCCGTCGGGTTGAACTCCCTTATCATAGCACATCAGGGGATAGCCACCGATGAGATAAAGGATATGTTTGACCGTATGCTTGCCAATTATCCCGACTGGCTTCTCACAGATGAGGGGGAAGCACCCCCGAAAGGGCGACGTATGGAGAACGCCGGTGAGGCAAAGGGTGCTTTCAGGGTGGTGAGCCGTAACTGCAAGGTGAAATTAGGCTCTGCGGAACGTCCCGATTCCTGCCGAGGGGGCGACTACAACCTCGTGCATTGCTCCGAGGTGGGCATCTGGAGAGCCACACGCCTGCGCACGCCCGAACAGATTATGAGAGCCGCCTGTTCGGGTGTGCTGTTCAAGCCGCTGACTATGATTGTGCTCGAATCCACTGCCAACGGCACGGGTAATTTCTTCCACCGTGAATATGAGTCGGCAAAGAGCGGAGAGAGCCAGTTCCGGTCGCTCTTCGTGAGCTGGTATGACATCGACCAATATTCCGAACCGCTCGATGATGCCGAAGCATTTGCACAGCAATTGCTTGAGGAACGTGAGGCTAAATTAGCAGCGAGTTCACGCCGTCAGCCGGGTGCATATCTCTGGTGGCTTTGGCAAAAGGGCGCTACGCTCGAAGCCCTGAATTGGTATGTTAATGAACGGTCAAAATACTCCGACCACGGACTTATGGCAGCCGAATACCCTTCGGACGACATCGAGGCATTCGTACACTCCGGAGCAAGGGTATTCGATAAATACCAAGTGGAGGCTCTAAGGGAGGGTTGTCGCATCACGCCGCGTAAAGGGGAGATTGACGGTGACACACCCGGCGGACCTCAATCGCTGCGCAATGTTCGTTTCAATCCCGACTCCAACGGCGGATTGAAGATATGGAAAGACAGAGCAATACCTCAACAGGGTTTCAAGACTCTCAACCGCTACTTGGTAGTGGTTGACATCGGAGGGCGCAGCGTTCAGGCTGACTGGTCGGTGGTTACGGTGTTCGACCGCGACGGTATGGAGAGCGGCAAGCTGCCGGAAGTGGCAGCACAGTGGCGCGGACATACCGACATCGACCTTCTCGCCTGGAACGCCGCACGCATCGCCACCTATTATGACAATGCCCTCCTCGTGATCGAGAGCAACACACTCGACACACGTGACCCTGCCCGGCTCGTTGACGGTGACCAGTCATCATTCATAATCAACCAGCTACGCGAAGCCTACCCCAATCTCTATGCCCGTAAGCAGAGTGTGGAGGATGTGCAGCAGGGACTGCCACGTAAATATGGTTTCCACACCAACACTGCCACAAAGCCGATGATAATTTCAGGATTAGTGAAGGCGATACGCGAAGGGGTGTACGTTGAGCGCGACGAGGATTGTCTTGACGAATACCTCACCTATGAGCAGCGTTCCAACGGCAGTTACGGCGCACTTCCCGGACGGCACGACGACCTTCTTATGACGCGGGCAATCGGTCTGCACATCTGCTTCATGGAGATGGAGATGCCGCGCCGTGTAGTCGTATCCGACCCATACCGCACCAACCGCCCTGCCGGACGTGCCCGATTCACAATGTTCTGAGGCATGAATAACTGATATTTGCCGATAAATGATTAATTTTGCAAAATAAACCCTCTCCCCTCCTATCCCCTTAGGAAAATTTAAACTTTAAACCAAATAAAGCATGAACTTCAAACGCACGCTGATCACATCGGCTCTACCCTATGCCAACGGCCCCGTACACATCGGCCATCTCGCCGGAGTTTACGTACCTGCCGACATCTACGCCCGCTACCTCCGCCTCAAAGGTGAGGAGGTGATGTTTGTGGGCGGCAGCGACGAGCACGGTGTGCCCATCACCATCAAAGCAAAGAAAGAGGGTGTGACACCCCAGGACATCGTTGACCGCTACCACAAGATTATCAAAGACTCCTTCGAGGAGCTTGGCATATCTTTCGACGTGTACGGCCGCACTACTTCCGAGACCCACCGTAAGACTGCCTCCGACTTCTTCCGCACCCTCTACGACAAGGGTGAGTTTGTGGAGAAAACCTCCATGCAGCTTTACGATGAGGAGGCTGGTGAATTTCTTGCCGACCGCTATGTGACAGGTACTTGCCCCCATTGCGGCAACGAGCACGCCTATGGCGACCAATGCGAGGCTTGCGGAACGTCGCTCAACGCCACCGACCTCATCAACCCGAAATCCGCCCTCTCCGGAAGCGTGCCTGTGCTCCGCGAGACAAGCCACTGGTATCTCCCCCTTGACAAGTGGGAGCCTACGCTCCGCAAATGGATTCTCGAAGACCATAAGGAATGGCGACCCAACGTCTACGGTCAATGCAAGTCATGGCTCGATATGGGTCTGCAGCCCCGTGCCGTGAGCCGCGACCTCAAATGGGGTATCCCCGTGCCTGTGGAGGGAGCCGAGGGAAAGGTGCTATATGTATGGTTTGACGCACCTATCGGCTACATCTCCAACACCATCGACGCGGCGCCTGAAGACTGGGAGAAATGGTGGAAGGACCCCGAGACACGTATGCTACACTTCATCGGCAAGGACAACATCGTGTTCCACTGCATTGTCTTCCCGGCTATGCTCATGGCTCACGGCGGTTTCAACCTCCCCGACAATGTGCCAGCCAACGAGTTCCTTAACCTTGAGGATGATAAGATCTCAACATCGCGCAACTGGGCGGTATGGCTTCACGAATACCTCCGCGAACTTCCCGGCAAGCAGGATGTGCTCCGCTACGTACTCACCGCCAACGCGCCCGAAGCGAAGGACAACAACTTCACTTGGAAGGATTTCCAGGCACGCAACAACAACGAGCTTGTGGCTATCCTCGGCAACTTCGTGAATCGCGCCACTGTGCTTGTGCATAAATACTACGGCGGTATGGTTCCAGCAGCCGGTGAGCTCACGGAAGCTGACCAATGGGTAATCCACGACGTGAAGGAATCGGTGAAGTCGCTCTCCAACAATCTTGACCACTTCAAATTCCGCGAGGGTCTGAAAGACGCGATGAACATTGCCCGCATCGGCAACAAGTATCTCGCTGACGCAGAGCCTTGGAAACTGATCAAGACCGACCCGGCACGCACTGCCACCATCCTCAATATGGCTCTTCAGATTTGTGCCAACCTCGCCGTGGTGTTTGAGCCGTTCACACCCTTCATGGCTGCGAAACTTGCCGAGCAACTGCGCCTGAAAGAGCTTAAATGGAGTATGGCAGGTGAGTTCGACCTCGTGGCAGACGGTGTGGAGATCGGCAAACCCGAACTCCTCTTCGAGAAGATCGACGACTCCGTGGTGGAGGCTCAGGTGAAGAAGCTTCAGGATGCCAAGGAGAAGAATCTCCTCGACGCTTGGAAACCTGTGGAGGTGAAGGAGACCGTAGACTTCCCGACATTCGAGAAACTTGACATCAGGGTTGGCAAGGTGCTGGAATGTGAGAAGGTACCCAAAGCCGACAAACTTCTGAAATTCAAGATTGATGACGGTATGGGCGGTCGCACCATCGTGAGCGGTATAGCCAAATACTATAAGCCCGAAGACCTCGTAGGTAAAGAGGTATGCTTCATAGCCAACTTCGCTCCGCGCAAACTCAAGGGAGTGGAGAGCCAGGGTATGATCCTCAGCGCAGAGGATGCCGACGGTCGCCTCGTGGTGATCGGTCCCACGGGCGAGGTACGCCCCGGCAGCAGCGTAGGCTGACCCCAACAATAGCAACGTAGGGCTACCACCGACAATGTAGCGTAGTCTAACATTGGCAATTCAGCCACACGAAAATTACCGCGATATGAAAATTCAGCGGTGGAGACTCTGTTTCGAGTCTTCACCGCTGATTAAATTTTCTTACAGTCTATTTCGCTCATAGCCTTATCAATATTTTGGCACTGTAGAATTACTTTATACATAAACTTCTGATTATAATATAATTGTATCATACAATGTAGAGAAAGTGTAGAGAACTTTCTCTACACTTTTCTTTTATATTCACATCATAACCTCTACCTTTGCGTCAAAAATTAAATAGCAATGAAAAAGATCTCAATTTCTGGCATTTCCCTCATTTGTGCCATAATAGGTACATATACATGGGGCTTCTAATTCTTCCTACTAACTAAAAAATACAACTATGATAAAGTTTCTTGAGAGCATCTACAAACCTTTTCTGTTTGCTCGTTACTCACTGTTCTTAAAGAGTAATAAAAATGGCAAACGAACTTTTTCTATAAATGAAGAATACGGAACGCTATCATTCTTCAATATAATAACTCCTATATGGCTTGAAGTTACTTTGATGCTCATATTTACAAATATCGTACCTATAGTTTACAACACACGTCTTATTATAATTGGAATTTGTATTATCATCAATTATACAATCTCTAAGCTAATTATACAACATCTTAAAAAAAATGAATTTGTTACGGAAACTATAAAGGAATTTAACGTAACTGAGGATATAGCAGCTAAGTATAATAGTTTTCTATACTGTTTATTTTTACTATGCTTATATGCTGTGCTACCATTTATTCCTATCGTTTTATATTATGTCATATAAAATTACAGTATCTATTAAGAAATTAGAATCATTGACACACGACAGAATTTAGATTTAAGTTACCCTTTAAATCCTCAGTTCGTTTGGTTATTTTTCCTCTTAGCTGCTTTATCTCTCCTTCTGACAATTTATGCGGTCCTCTTTCATAAATGCTCATACATTTATTCTTTAATTTTTTCAATACACCGTTTTTGCCCGATAGGATAATTCCAGTTGCTATTTGATGAAGATAAACACCTTTTCTAACAATAGTATCTTTATAAATGATATAGTCTATATCCAACAGAGGCAACGCGATAATCTGAATCTTGTATCCTTTTTTCTTTCGTATATTTTGAATACAAGATTATAGATTTACGATGTATTCAAAAAGAAAAGCATGGAAAAGTCCTCTAAACCTACAAGTATAATTTACTATGTATTAATC
>CAMWIF010000201.1 GCA_947174225.1 uncultured Porphyromonadaceae bacterium
GCTTATCGCCACGTGGTCGGCATAGTCGCCGCTCATACGGAAAGCTGTCACTTTGGGAAGGGCATTTACCGGTTTGGAGTTTAACGTTTGCGGACCTCTGGGCTTTGAGTCGCGAAGAGGCATCGAGACAGCCACGCTGCGTGTCACATTTGGATCGGACGTGGCGGCAGGTGATGAACTTTTGCAAGAGCTGGCGATGAGCATAACTGCTAAAGAGAGGAGAAGTGTCAATTTTTTCATAATACTTTATAAATAACTTCAATTTGCAAATATAACAATTTGATGTCATATTTGCAAATTGGTTTAAGGTTTAGGGTTTAAAGTTTAGGGTTTAGAGCTGAGAAGCCCTGCTACGCAGTAATTAGAAGCTGACTTGGAGCTGGAGCTCTACACGGTTGTCGTGGGCTTGCCGACCATCGTAGTTGACACGGCGTCCATATAGGTATTCGGCACCTACCTGCACGATGCTGTTGACATTCCAGAATACATTTCCTACGATATACTGGGCATATTTGTAGCCATTGTCCCAATCGGCTGAGGAATCGTGGAAATCCTTGGCATATGTGCGGACGTGTCCGTAAGCCACTGTGGATGATACACGGCTGTTGAAATCATATTGCAGACCGGCGTAACCTGCCCATACACCTACGGGTTTCAGCTCACCTGCGTTGTTAGGGTCGGGCATAAGGTCCATCCCCGTGCCTCCGAGGTCTTGGATGTAGCTGGCTATACCTTTGCCATATGCAGCCTGATACATTCCTGAAAGTCCTCCATAGATAGGGGTCTTGCCGCTGGCTTTGACACCCCAGCCAATCTTATCGACATTCTTGTCGGCATTTAGGTCTCTATAGTAGAGATTTCGGATAAGTCCGGAGAAACGTAACCAACCTTTATTGTCTGCCCAAGAGCGTTGCACATAGAAAGGTATATTAGGTACGCGCTGATTGACGGTAGTGGTCTTATCGGCATTGGTAAGAGAGAGATTCGGCATATCAAGACCTACACCGATACCCCATTCCTTATTCTTTCCGAAGCGTGGCTGATAACTTACCATACCCATTTTTGCTCCTGTATATGCGTTGATTCCCTGCCAGTCGATGGTGGTGGGAGCAGCTGCTGCGTCAGAGAATATTGAGAATGTGTAGCCCGCAGTGATGTCACGATATTTCAAATAGGCGTGATTGAGCTTGGGAGCATAGTTTTCGCCTACGAAAGCAATATCGACGTATGCGCCGAGCTGATTTTTTGTGTTGGGGAGTGCCACGACGTTGATATAGAAGTTGGTCTGCTGTGCGGAGAGACTGAATTTGCCACCGTTGCCCGGAGCGACTGTCATAGGTATGGCAGAAGTGATAAAGCTATTTGGGTCGGCAATCGGATTTCCGGCATCGTACACACCCACAGCTTTTACATTGGCACCGATACCCATATAAAATTTATGTTCCTTACCGAGCAGTGCAAATCGCGGAACGTCGGGAATATTCATAAAGTGTGGTGCATTCTGGTGCAGGACATCATATAAGGGTATTGTATCTACCGGTTCTACGATTTCATTTTGCTGTGCAAATGCTGCGAGAGGAAAGAGCGCTGAGAGAAGGAGAAGTTTTTTCATAATCCTGAATTTTAAGTGGTGAATATCTGAGAAGATTATAGTTGCTTATCACGCTGACTGAGAAAATAAAGTAATTGTATGGGAATACCTTACTTTACTTAGATTTGTAAACTTTTCAATTTATTAACATAAGTGAGTGGGGAACGGTTTGATACGACACATAATTTTTAATGCTATAAATCGACCGATCCGATTCTAAGCTGGGGTTAGAGTCAGATCGGTCGATCTAAATTTTTCTGTCGATATTAAGATGTTTTTATCTTACCGTGGAAGTGATGGAAAGAAATTAGTAAGATTCTTCAGCGTTGGGGAAGTCGCCGCTTTTCACATCTGAAATATAATTCTGCACGGCGTCGGTCATTACTCCTGCAAGGTCGGCATAGCGGCGAAGGAAACGAGGTGAGAAGCCTTTGTTGATGCCGAGCATATCGTGCATCACAAGCACTTGACCATCTACTCCGCCTCCGGCGCCGATGCCGATTATGGGAATCGACACCTCTTTAGCTACACGCTCAGCAAGCTTGGCAGGAATCTTTTCCAACACAATGCCGAAACAGCCAATCTCTTCGAGCAACTTGGCATCTTCAATCAGTTTGTTGGCTTCTTCTTCCTCGCGGGCACGTACATTATATGTGCCGAATTTGTTGATGCTCTGTGGAGTAAGACCGAGGTGCCCCATCACCGGGATGCCTGCACTGAGTATGCGCTCAATTGACTCACGGATTTCAGAGCCCCCCTCAATCTTTACAGCCTCAGCGTGGCTCTCTTTCATAATACGCACAGCCGAGGCAAGTGCCTCCAATGGATTGCCCTGGTAAGTGCCGAAAGGCATATCGCACACCACGAGAGCACGTCGGGTGCCTTTCATAACCGACTTTGCGTGGTAGATCATCTGGTCGAGGGTGATGGGGAGGGTAGTCATATTTCCTGCCATCACATTTGAGGCGGAATCGCCAACGAGAATAACATCTATGCCTGCCTCGTCGAGAATCTTGGCTGAGGAATAATCGTAGGCTGTGAGCATAGAAATCTTTTCGCCCCGCTGCTTCATCTCCGTGAGGCGGCGTGTGGTGACTTTACGGGCGTTGTCAGTTGTATTTGTCGACATAATATTAGCGCCGATGGCGCGATTATTGGTTATAATGGACTGTGTCCGGTGAAAAATACGCTGCAAAGTTACGACTTTTTGTTGAAAAATCGGTAACTTTGCAGTTCTAAAAACAACCATAGCAACATAATGGAATACAACCACCGCGACATCGAACAGCGCTGGCAGCAATATTGGCGCGACAACGAGATCTATAAAGCCGTGGAGAAACCCGGCAAAAAGAAATTCTATGTGCTTGATATGTTCCCCTATCCTTCGGGTGCGGGTCTGCACGTGGGCCATCCCTTGGGCTACATAGCAAGCGATATATATTCGCGCTTCAAGCGTCAGCAAGGTTTCAACGTCTTGCATCCTATGGGCTACGATGCCTATGGCTTGCCCGCAGAGCAATATGCCATACAGACAGGGCAGCACCCTGAGAAGACCACCATGGCAAATATCGCACGCTATCGTGAGCAGCTAGACAAGATCGGTTTCTCATTTGACTGGAGCCGTGAGATACGTACCTGCGACCCGGAATATTACCGCTGGACTCAGTGGGCATTCATACAGATGTTTAACTCCTATTATGACCTCAAGGAGCAGAAAGGCCGCCCTATCTCTGAATTGGTGAAGCATTTTTCGGAGAAGGGCACAGAGGGTGTGGATGCGGCTTGCTCGAAGAATCTCCATTTCACAGCTGAGGAATGGAACAATTACACCGTGAAGGAGAAAGCCGATGTGCTGATGAACTATCGCATTGCCTATCAGGGTGAAACGATGGTTAACTGGTGTGAGGCACTTGGCACTGTGCTTGCTAACGACGAGGTTAGCGAAGGACTGAGTGTGCGCGGCGGATACCCTGTGGAGCAGAAGGTGATGAACCAGTGGTGTCTGCGCGTATCGGCATATGCACCGCGCCTCCTCGACGATCTGGATAATCTCGAATGGAGTGATTCCCTGAAGGAAACACAACGCAATTGGATTGGGCGCAGCGAGGGAGCGGAAATGGTGTTCCCGGTAGTGGGTAAGGATTTCGGTCTGGAAATATTCACCACACGTGCCGACACAGCTTTCGGCGTGACATTCATGGTGCTTGCTCCTGAATCGAAGTATGTGGATATGCTTGTCACTCCCGAGCAGCGAGAGGCAGTGGATGCCTATCTTGCCGAGGTGAGCCATAAGACTGAGCGTGAACGTCAGATCGACAAGCGAGTGAGCGGCGTGTTCACCGGTAGCTATGCACGTAATCCTATCAGCGGTAAAGAGATTCCTATCTGGGTAAGTGATTATGTACTCGCCGGCTACGGCACAGGTGCGATTATGGCTGTACCTGCCCACGATTCACGCGACTATGCCTTTGCCCGTCATTTCGGTTTGCCTATCATTCCGCTTATTGAGGGTGCCGATGTGAGCGAGGAGAGTTTCGATGCCAAGGAGGGAAAGATGATCAACTCTGCCAATGAGGAGTTGGATCTCAATGGTCTTGAGGTTAAAGATGCAATCGCTAAGACAAAGAAATACATAGAGGAGAAGGGTATCGGGCGTGTTAAGGTCAACTACCGTCTGCGCGATGCTATCTTCTCACGTCAGCGTTACTGGGGCGAGCCGTTCCCCGTATATTATAAGGATGGCATAGCTTATGTGATGGATGAGAGTGCTCTTCCCCTTATGCTTCCTGAGGTGGACTCCTATCTTCCCACTGCTACAGGTGAGCCTCCGTTGGGACGTGCCAAGAATTGGAAGACTCCCGAAGGCTATCCGATTGAGCTTTGCACTATGCCCGGTTTCGCAGGGTCGAGCGCCTACTATCTTCGCTATATGGATCCGCGCAACGACAAGGCTCTTGTGAGCAAGGAAGCTGATGAATATTGGCGTAACGTCGATTTGTATGTAGGTGGTGCCGAACACGCTACAGGTCACCTTATCTACTCGCGTTTCTGGAATAAGTTCCTCTACGACCTCGGAGAGGTGGTTGAGCCGGAGCCTTTCAAGAAGCTGGTGAACCAAGGTATGATTCAGGGCAGGAGCAACTACGTCTATCGTATCAAGGATACAAACACATTTGTAAGCAAGGGCTTGAAGGATCAATATGATGTCACTCCTATCCGTGTAGACATTAATATGGTAAGCAACGATGTGCTTGATCTCGACCGTTTCAAGGCTTGGCGTCCGGAATTTGCCGATGCTGAGTTCATCCTTGAAGATGGTAAGTATGTCTGCGGCTATGCAGTGGAGAAGATGTCGAAGTCGATGTATAATGTGGTGAATCCGGATGATATAGTAGACCGTTACGGAGCTGACACACTTCGTCTGTATGAGATGTTCCTCGGTCCGATTGAGCAGTCGAAACCTTGGGACACCAATGGTATTGACGGTGCTAATCGTTTCCTTAAGAAACTTTGGGGACACTTCGATAAACTTGACCTGAGCAAGCGTGAACCTATGACCAAGGGTGAGCTTAAGACAATGCACAAGCTCATCAAGAAGGTGACCGGGGATATAGAGAACTTCTCGTTCAATACCTCTGTGGCAGCCTTTATGGTGGCTCTCAACGAACTTACCGCCCAGAAGTCGAAGAGCGTGGAGGCTATGGAGATATTTACTCGTCTGCTTGCACCGTTCACACCTCATATCGCTGAGGAGATGTGGCATCGTCTTGGTCACGACACTACCGTTGTAGATGCTGAATGGCCTGAGTGGGATGAAGCTAACCTCAAGGAGGACACTATTAAATATCCGGTCAGCTTCAACGGTAAGACCCGCTTTATGCTTGACGTGCCTGCCGATTATGACAAGGCAGCCGTCGA
>CAMWIF010000202.1 GCA_947174225.1 uncultured Porphyromonadaceae bacterium
TTAATCTTCTGAAAAAGTCTATATCAAATTCTATGCCAAAAAAAGTTAATGGCCCGGCGAGTGCCCAATATGTGCTCTTGCCGGGACCAAGATAAGCTAATTTACATTCAACTTAGGCTTCTGCCTGAGCGGGAGCGAAAAGCTGACGGAATTCCTCTACAGTGACATCCTTGTTGTCAAGGCTGACGTTCTCTTTGATCACCTCAAACACTTTGCGGGTCAAAGCATTCTGGGTGAGCATCTCGCGGTTCTTCTGGTCTTTCACAACCTGGTTGGCATACTGCTCGACAAGCTGGTCGGTGAGGGCGCCGGGACCATACTGCATCAGCTGACGCACCACTACACCGCGAGCCTCATCGAGAATATCCTCGTTGCTGACCTTAACCTCGAATTTCTCTGCGATGTTGTCACGCACAAGATCCCATTCGAGCTGACCACGGAGCTTGTCAAATTCCTCGTCGATGTTGTCCTTGTTGAGAGCCTCATTCTGGCGGATAAGGAACTCTTTGAGAATCTCCACGGGAAGTTCGAGCTGACCAACAGCCTTCTCCACTGCATCCTTGGCATCGATTGTGAAGCGATAGTTGGAATCGTTGGAAAGGTTGAGGGCAAGAAGCTCCTTGATGGCTGCACGGAATTCCTCCTCGTTGTGAGCCTTGTCTTTACCTACGGCATTGTCAAACAATTCCTGATCCAGATCGGCAGGCTTCAACACAATGATATCCTTGATGTCGAAACGGAAGTTGCCCTTATGGTTCTCAACGTCCTCCTTATCTATATTGAGCATTGAAGACATCTCAACCGGGTTGGTGTCGCAGGTGGCAGCAGGATTGAATACTACGCTGTCGCCCACTTTCTTGTTCTTGAAGAGCTCTTTCTGCTCGTCGTTCTTGAAATGAACGGGAGCGAGGATGCCGTTCTCGACCACTACGCCACCCTCTTTTACGGAGCCATCCTCGTTAAGCTCGGTGATCACGCCCTTGATAACGCAGTTGTCATCGGTCTCTTCACCGGATACCTGACGACCGAAACGCTTGCGGAGACCATCGATCTGCTCGTTGATCATATCCTCAGTTACCTGGATAGTGTAGTAAGGCACATGAAGATCCTTGTTGACATGGTTATCAATCTCAGGAGCCACACCTACTTTGAACTTGAAGGTGAAGTCATTATTATTGATGTCTATTGCGTTCTCCGTGTCAGGCACAGGCTGGCCGAGAACATGGAGATTGTTCTCTTTGATATAGTTGTAGACAGCCTCACCGACGGTTTCGTTAACAGCGTCATATTTTACGGAATTGCCATATTTCTTGGCAATGAGGCCGGCAGGCACCTTGCCGGGACGGAAACCGGGCTCTACATGCTTCTTGCCGATTTCCTTCAACTGTTTCTTTACCTTGTCGGCGTAGTCTTTTTCCTCGATAGTCACGGTAATCACACCGTTCACATTGTCGAGTTTGTCATAATTTACGTTCATCGTGACTTTTATGTAGTTTAATTTTCTGATTTTACAATGCGGCCTGAAGCCCTCCCCTATGTCATCATGAAGGGGAAAGCCGCTTTTTCAGGATGCAAAGATAGAAATTTTTTATCGTCTCAGCAAATTTTTCAGCTGAAGAATGTAGTAAACACCTTGATAGCGGCAAATTGGTCTGCGGTTCCGGCAGTCTCTCGTGCCGAATGCATTGCCCATATCGCATTGCCCATATCCACGCCTCTCAAATCTAACTGTGAGGTCAGTATGTTGCCTAAGGTGCTTCCTCCTGCCACATCCGAATGATTCACAAACGTCTGGCACGGCACTCCCGCCTTTCTGCAAAGACTGCGGAACACCGACGCTCCCTCGGCGTCTGTCATATACTTGCAATTGGCGTTGATCTTGATTACGGGACCTCCTCCGATTACCGGATGATTCGTGGGGTCATATTTCTCGTTGTAGTTAGGATGCCAGGCATGGGCATTATCGGCAGAGATCATAAACGAGCGGGCGATAGCTCTAAGGAAATCCTCTCGGCTACCCTTGTTTATGCGCTCAAGCAAGTCACGGAGCACCGGCGAAGCCGCTCCCTGCTTTGTGCCCGATCCGGTCTCTTCATTGTCAAACACGGCAAGCACCCTTGTGGCGGGCGTGGTGGTGTCACACGTGGCAAGAAGAGCGTCCAGTCCGGCAAATACCATAGAGAGGTCGTCAATGCGTGCTGATTGGAAAAACTCACCGTTTACGCCGCACACCGATGGCTTCTCAAAGGGATAGAGAACTATTTCATAGTCTAAAATCTCTTCCGGCTCTATTCCGAGACGTTCAGCTACCATCAACCTTACAAATCCTCCACGCGACTTCACCTGCTCTATCCTTTCATTTGAGAAAAAACCGATCACAGGTTTCATATCCTTTTGTACGCTCAGAGGATTCCCTTCGTTGACATCCCGATTGAAATGAATGGCAAGATGAGGTATAGTGGCAACGCCACGTTCAAGGTCGAAAAGACGTGTCTCCGGATGAAAAGGATCCGACGTGGCAAGCATAACCCTGCCCGACATGGAGAGCGGACGGTCAAACCATGTATAGAGGATTCCACCACCATATTTTTCAACATTGAGACTCACCACCCCTCCATCGCCATAGATTTCAGCATTGGGCTTCACTTTGAAACAAGGACTGTCGCTATGGGCGGAGATGATTCGAAACTCCTCCTCGCCCGGTTTGGCTGAGCCTTTCACAAAAGCAAAAATGGCACTGCCGTTCTTCACCATAAAATATTTTCCGGCACCTTGGATGCTCCATTCCTCTTCTTGACGAAGCTCTCTGAAACCGGCTGCTTTGAGCTCGCGCTTGACTGTCTCTACGGCAAGGAAATTGCATGTGGACCGCTCAAGGCGCTGTAGGGTTGGTTGTATCTTTATTTTCATTTTGGTTTATGGTTCGCGTTGTCAGACTTGGCAATCTCGCCTCAGTCAAGAATCAGACGCTATATTTTATATGATTGAGCGCACGCAAGACGTTGCATAGCGTCTGGCTCCAATATGATATGAAATCTTCTTTACAGTTGATGTATGCTTCTACGAGTTTGTCACCCTCCGTGTCCTTCACCACGGATATGAAATTGAAAAGCGGCTGGAATAGGTCGGCAAGCGACTCCGACACGGAAGCTGCTATTGGGGTGTCGCTATATTTCATGTCCTCCTCAAATGTCTCAAGAAACATGTCGTCAGGACCCATCACAGCCTCGATGTGGCGACGTATACTTTCATAATAATCCTCATCCACATAGTCGGGCTGGTAATCCCATTCCTCAAGAGTAACCAGCTCATCGGCGGCAATGTCGTGAAATTCCAAATAGATTCGGGGCAGGAGATCAAGCATCCTGTCTACAAATTCTGTCTTGTCCATCTCCGAAGCGTTCTCACAGACCGCACAGTAGTCGGCAGCCAGCGATGTCACCCCAAGCAGACGGGTGCGTATGTTGTCCTCGTTCATAATTCAGCTTTTAATTTGTTCAGAATCCGGTGCGTAAAGATTGTGTTCCCTGATATACTTCGACACATTGAGTGGCACAAAGAAATTCACATTCGCGCCCTCCTTCAGTGCCTCCCTTATAAATGTGGAGGAAATGAAGGATGTGGGCCCGTTGCCTATGACCTCAACCCCCTCGGGTGGAGTCTCAGGCACATCGTAGCCGGGACGCGGATATATCAGCAGTCCGAACTCCTTAATTATTTTATGGGCATCTCTCCACCTGCCGAAATTAACCCAGTTGTCGCTTCCGACAATAAGGGTGAACTCGTGTTGCGGATAATGTTCACGAAGCTTGGTGAGCGTGACGTAGGTATACGAAGGCACGGGAAGGTGAAATTCAAAATCGGAAGCCATCACACCGTCACATTCCTCAGCCACAAGGCGCACCATGGCGAGACGATGCTCGTCGCTGAGAGGAGAATGATCCCCCTTCAGAGGATTCTGTCGGCTTACGAGAAGCCACACCTCATCTACGCCTCCCCACTGAGCCACATAATTCGCCACCATCGCATGCCCCGTATGTATCGGGTCGAAGCTGCCACTGTATACACCTATTCTCATAGCTTCATATCTTTATATTCCACAAAACATCCTTATATGCGAGTCAACATCCTTGACTGCCTTCTCCAGTTCGTCGTTCACTATTACCGTGTCAAACCGCTCGGCAAAGCCCATCTCATATTCGGCTTTTGCAAGCCTGCGTAAGATGGTCTCCTCAGAGTCTGTGGCACGTGAGCGCAGACGCTGCTCAAGGGTAGATATGTCGGGAGGCATCACAAATATCGACAGTGCCTTATCGCCGAATCTGTTCTTTATGCTTAAGGCGCCCTTGACATCAACGTCCATAATCAGATTATGACCCGACCCGGTCACCCTCTCCACTTCGCTTTCAAGAGTGCCGTAACGTGTGCCGGCATATACCTCTTCCCACTCTACAAACTCACCGGCTTCCACCCTGCGCTGAAACTCCTCGTCAGAAAGGAAGAAATAGTCCTTTCCGTCTATCTCAGCGCCACGCGGCGCACGGCTTGTGGCGGATATGGAAAAACCGAGCCGCAGCCCCTCATCTTTGATGAGACGATTGATAATGGTGGATTTACCCGTGCCGGAAGGGGCTGACAATATTATAATCTTACCTTTCATAACACATTGAGCACCTGCTCCTTAATTTGTTCAAGATCATCTTTCATCTTCACGACAATCCGCTGCATGCCGGCATGGTTGGATTTCGATCCCAATGTATTTATCTCTCGTCCTATCTCCTGGGCTATAAATCCGAGCTTCTTCCCCTGTCCCGACTTGGGATAATCGTTCTCTCCCCCAAGAGTCTCCAGAAAGTAGTTGAGATGGGTGGCAAGACGAAGTTTCTCCTCATTCACATCGAGTTTCTCTATGTAAAAGATAAGCTCCTGCTCAAGACGCCCCCTGTCATACTCTATGGAAGTCAGGCGATTGAGTTGCTCCTCAAGCCTCTCTCGTATCTTTGGCACTCTCTCTGCCTCATAAGGATCTATCTCCTTAAGGAGAGTGGCAATGGAATTGATTTTCTCCACAAAGAAGCCGTAGAGCTTTTGCCCCTCCCTCCTGCGGAAATCAACCAACGAAGCCAACGCCTCGGCACAGGCATCCAAAAAGGCTCTCTCATCATCCTCCCCCACTACGGTTGCCTCGGTCTTCATAGCCTCAGGCATACGCAGCAGCAAGGTATACCAATCGGCAGGAGCGGGAAGGCCAAGCCGCACGCCAAGCTCCTCAAGCTGCGACTTATACACGCCGAGAAGGTCAATGTTGACTGTGGCGGCTGCCTCAGTCACAATGTTTTCCACTGTGACGGTAGCCTCCACCTTGCCTCTCTCAAGCGCCTCAGCTATAGGAGTGCGCCTGTCTCTTATACCCATCG